>CAZDIF010000133.1:0-6569 GCA_964505365.1 uncultured Actinomycetota bacterium | reverse complement strand
ACGACGTGGTGGCCACCGACGGCCCGGGCGCGGTGTTCCTCCCCGAGCCCCTGCACCCCCACGAGGACTGAGACCGCCCGCGTAACGTGACGGCCGCCTCGTGCGTCACAGGGGTGACACCGACCGGCGAGAGCAGCCATTCCCGAGCCCGGGCCCGACTTCGACGAGTTCTGTGCACAGGTGCACGGACGACTCGTCGGCGCGCTCGCACACCACTGTGGCAATGCCGACCTCGCCGAGGAGTTCGCGCAGGAGGCCCTCGCCCGCGCCTTCCAGCGGTGGGACGAGGTGCGGGAGATGCGGTCGCCTCTGGGCTGGTGCTACCGCGTCGGCGTGAACCTGGCCGCGTCGTGGTTCCGCCGCAGGCAGGCGGAACACCGGGCCCGGGCACGCTCACACCCCTCCCATGGCGGCGTGCACCGTGATCCCGACACCGCCGACGCCCTCGCGGTGCGTGAGGCGATGTCCGCACTCACCTCACGACAGCGGCAGGCGGTGCTGTGCCGCTGGTTCCTCGACCTGTCCGTGGCCGAGACTGCCGAGGTGATGGACAGCACGCCGATCGCCATCCGGACGCTGACCCACCGGGCCGTCGCGCGCCTCCGCGACGTGCTCGACCTCGACACGCAGGGGGCGCACGATGTCGCATGACCTGAAGGATGTCCTCGATCGAACGGCGGTCCCGCCGCGCCGCACCCTCGACGTGGAGGACGTGCGGGCGCGCGGACGCCAGATTCGGACCCGCCGGCGGGCGGCACAGGTTGCGGTCGGCGTTGGTGCGGCGGCCGCGGTCGTACTCGCGCTCGCCCAGTTGCCGAGTGCCATCACACCGCAGATCGATGACGGGCCCGGATTCGCCGGTGACGGAACCCCGACGCCGACGAGCACGCCGTCGGCGACCGTCGAGCCCACGAGCCCCCCGCCGCCACCGACCGGCACCGTCCTCGACGAGCCGACGGCAGGTGAACAGGCCGCGGCGGATGCCGCCGCACCGACATCCTCCTGCGGGCGGTCCCCCGAGCCGGTGACGGACATCACGCTGGACATCGTGGAGTCAGCGGGGTGCGTGGCAGTCGTCGGGGGCCAGCGGCTGCGACTGCACAACGGCCCGACCGACCAGGTTGCCACCCTCGGCGACTACCGCGTCGAGCTCGGCCCCGGCGCACAGGTCGAGCTGCCGCTACCCGTCAGCTCGTGGCTGGCGGCGGGCCTGCACACTATCCGGGCGCCCGGCGGGTCGGAGTTGGGCCACGTCTGGGTGCTCGACGCGCCGGCGCAGAGCGCGGGCGAGCAGGCGGTGCTGGACGCCCTCGTGGCGTTCGCGCAGAACCCGTCCGATGCGACCTTTGCGGACCTGCCGCTGGCGAACGCGGTCCGCCTCGGCCTGGGCCAGACCCTGCACGCCGAGGTCGACGCCGCGGACCTCCGCGACCCACAGGCCTGGGTCATCGACGAGGAGTCCTACGCCGCCTTCAGCGGCCCGTTCTCGGTCCTCGATCGCCTCCGGGCCGTCGATCCCGGCGATCTCACGGCGACCGCCGGCCCGCACCCTCACTGCGCCGGACCGCCGCGTCCCGCGCCCGATGGCCTCGATGGGCTGCGGCGCCTGTCCCTGCAGGGCGACGACGACGGCGATCCCAGCTGCATCGGCTGGTTCACCGTCGACGTGTTCGTTGACGATGACTTGCAGATCCGGGCCGTCACGCTCGACCTGTGGGAGCCGTGACGGCACTGGCCCTCGCCCGGCCGCCGGCGTAGGATCGGTGCGGGGCGCGACGCGGGCGGGCCCCGGGCGAGCGCTCGGGACGCGTGCCTCGATGGACGGCGAGGCGGTGGGGCCATGGCCGAAGGCGCGACGAAGCAGGTTCCGACGTTCTGCGCGCTGTGCGTGTCGAAGTGCGGCGCCACGGCGACGGTCGACGACGGCCAGCTGGTCTCCCTCCAGCCCGATCCGTCGCACCCGACGGGCCGGGCGCTGTGCGTGAAGGGCAAGGCCGCGCCCGAACTGGTGCACCACCCCGACCGCCTGCTCCACCCGCTCCGTCGCACCACGCCGAAAGGGGCCGACGACCCGGGCTGGGAGCAGATCTCCTGGGACGAGGCGCTCGACCTCGTGGCGGACCGGCTGCACTCACTGGCGCACGAACACGGCCCCGAGTCGGTCGTCTTCTCCAGCGCATCGCCCTCGACCTCGGCGATGTCCGACTCGGTGGACTGGCTGGACCGGCTGCGGCGCGCGTTCGGCAGCCCGAACCTCTGCGCGTACATGGAGCTGTGCGGCTGGGGCCGCTACCTCGCGTCGCTCTACACCTACGGCGCGCCGGTCCCCGGGTTGTACATGCCGGACCTCGAGCGGGCCGGCTGCATCCTCTACTGGGGCTACAACCCGTCGATCTCCCGGCTCGCGCACGCCACCGCCACGGTGGAGGCCGTCGCGCACGGCGCGCGGCTCGTGGTCATCGACCCACGACGGGCCGGGCTGGCGGCGAAGGCCGACCACTGGCTGCGGGTCCGGCCCGGCACCGACGCGGCCCTGGCGCTGGCCATGACCCACCTGATGATCGAGCGCGGCTGGTACGACGAGGGCTTCGTCCGCCGCTGGACCAACGCCCCGCTGCTGGTCCGGTCCGACACCGGTCGCCTGCTGCGTGCCGCCGACCTCGCCCCCGACGGTGACCCGACCCACCTCGTCGCCTGGGACGAGGCCGACGCGGCCCCGACGCTGTACGACCCCGCGGAGGTCCGCCACGCGGTCGACGTGGGGCGGCTGGCGCTGTTCGGCTCGCACGACGTGGCCACCGTGGACGGCCCAGTGACGTGCCGGCCGGCGTTCGACCTCGTCGCCGAGGAGTGCCGACAGGTCCCGCCCGCGGTGGCGGAGGACCTCACCGGCGTGTCGGCCACGGACATCGAGGACGCGGCACGGACGCTGTGGGGGTCCCGCCCCGTCGCCTTCTACACTTGGAGTGGCCTCGAGCAGCACAGCAACACGACCCAGACCGTCCGGGCCATCCAGCAGCTGTACGCGCTCACGGGCGACATCGGCGCCCCGGGCGGCAACGTCGCCTTCACGCCCGTGCCGACCAACGCGATCGCCGGGATGGAGCTGCTGCCACCCGAGCAGCGCGGGCGCACCATCGGCCAGCAGGGTCGGCCCCTCGGACCGGCGAGGTTCGACTTCGTGACCGGCGAGGACTTCTACCGGGCCGCGCTGGAGGGCGAGCCGTACCGGCCCCGCGCGCTGGTCAGCTTCGGCGCGAACCTCCTCATGGCCCACGGTGACAGCGCCCGTGGGCGCGCCGCCCTGCAGGCGCTGGACTTCCACGTGCACGCCGACCTGTTCCTCAGCCCGACGGCGGAGCAGGCCGACGTCGTGCTGCCGGTCGCCAGCGCGTTCGAGTCCGCGGCCCTGCGCGTCGGCTTCGAGGTGTCCCAGGAGGCGCAGTCACGGGTGCAGCTGCGCCAGCCGCTGGTGCCCGCACGCGGCGAGTCGCGCTCGGACGTGGAGATCATCTTCGCCCTGGCGGTGCGCCTGGGCCTCGGCGAGCACTTCTGGGACGGCGACGTCGAAGCGGGGTGGCGGCACCAGCTCGCACCCAGCGGCGTGACGCTGGAGCAGCTGCGAGCCGAGCCGGCCGGGGTGCAGCTGCCGCTGGAGACCCGCCACCGCCCGTACGCGGCGGTCGACGGCGGGGTCGCCACCGGGTTCGGGACGCCGTCGCGGCTGGTCGAGCTGTACTCCGAGACGCTGCTCGACCACGGGTACGCGCCGCTGCCCCGGTACGTGGAGCCCGGGACGAGCCCGCGCTCGCGGCCGGACCTGGCCTCGCGCTACCCGCTGGTGCTGACCTGCGCGAAGTCGCTGCACTTCTGCGAGACCCAGCACCGCAACCTGCCGAGCCTGCGCAGCCGCGCCCCCGACCCGGAGGTGGAGCTGCACCCCGACACGGCCGCGTCACGCGGGGTCGGCAAGGGCGACTGGGTGCGGATCCACACGCCGGAGGGCAGCGTGCGCGCACGGGTGCGCCTCAACGCCAGCCTTGCCCCGGAGGTGGTGTGCGCACAGCACGGGTGGTGGCAGGGATGCGACGAGCTCGGCATCCCGGGCACCGACCCGTTCGCCGCCGACGGCCTGAACCTCAACCTCGTGCTGGCCCAGACGCCCAGCGACCCGATCAGCGGCAGCTCGCCGTTGCGGGCGTCGGTCTGCGACGTCACCGCCCTCGAGGGTGCACAGGTGTCCCCCACCCCCGCCTGATCGGTCGGAGGAGGTGACCGCGGCCCGGGTCGTTCCGGGCGTGCGGCGGGCTACGCCTCGTCGGACTCCTGGGGGACCAGCCGGAACTGGGGACCCTCGGGGGTGTCGTCGACGTCGAGCACGCTGTCGGCCAGCGGCTGGGCGACCTCGGGGGCGACGTAGACCTCGGTGCCGTCCTGTTCGATGACCTGGTCGCCCTCGGAGGGCTCCTCGGCGAACGCGAGCGCGAGCGCGGGCTCGCCCTGCTCGTCGGCCTGGGCGAACACCCTCAGCCCGTACGAGTCCGGGATCTCCTGCGAGGCGCGGGCCTCACGGACGACGTTGACGGCGGTGTCGGTGACTTCAAGCACGTGACCTCGTGAATTGGCACGGTCTCTCCACCCTACAGAGGTGCCCGCGGCGTCGCAGGGGACGAGCACCGTTCGTCCGACGGGGGCGGATCCCTCGCGCCGGCTACTCGGGGCCGGGGGGCGGTCGGTCTCGGTCGCGATCGCGCTCTCGAGCGCGATCGTGCGGCTCGGCCTTCGTGGTGCCGATGAGCGCCGTGGAGAGCAGTTGGGGCTCCTCGTGCTCGAGCGGCTCGGCTCGCAGGGAGGCGACGATGGCCACGGTCAGGATCACCGCGATGACCGTCAGGCTCATCCAGATCGGCACGTGGTAGACGTCCAGCAGGATCATCTTGAGGCCGACGAAGGTGAGGATCGCCGCCAGGCCACGGTCGAGGTAGCGGAAGCGTCCGGCCATCCCGGCGAGCGCGAAGTACAGCGCGCGCAGGCCCAGGATGGCGAACGCGTTGGCGGAGAACACGATGAAGGGTTCCCGGCTGACCGCCAGGATGGCCGGGACCGAGTCCACGGCGAACACGACGTCGGTCGCCTCGATGAGGAGCAGGACCGCCAGCAGGGGCGTCGCGACAAGGACGCCATCCACCCTCGTGAACAGCTTCTGGCCGTCGAACTCCTCCGAGATCGGGATGAAGCGCCGCACCGTCTTCAGCACGGGGTTCTGTTCGGGGTCGACCTCCTCGCCGGAGTGGCTGAGCATCTTGTAGGCCGTGTACAGCAGCAGCGCACCGAACACGTACAGGATCCAGTCGAACCGTTCGATCAGGGCCACGCCGGCGAAGATGAAGATGGCGCGCAGCACGAGCGCGCCGAAGATGCCCCAGAACAGGACACGGAACTGGTACTTCCCGGGGATGCCGAAGAACCCCATGATCACGGCCCACACGAAGACGTTGTCGATCGACAGGCTCTTCTCGATCAGGTACCCGCCGAAGTACTCCCCCGCGGCCTGGCCGCCCCAGACCCAGGCCACCAGGAGGCCGAACAGCAGCCCGATGGCGATCCAGACGGCCGACTCGATGGACGCGGCGCGGATCGAGATGTCGTGCGGGGTGCGGTGGACCAGCAGCAGGTCCAGCAGCAGCATCACCACGATCGCACCGACCAGCGCTGCCCACACCCAACCGGCGACGTCCAGCGACACGAAGCTGCCCGGACCCGAGGACTCGGCGGCGAGCATGACGGTCAGCGACACTCGAACCCTCGAAGGCCGGTGGACGGTGGAGGCAATGGCCAGCACCGCGGCTGAGGATAGGACCCGGGATCAGCCAGGGTTCGGAACGGCGCCGTCGTCCGGCCGATCACGCTCGGCCGGCAGGGCATCGCGGAGCCGGCGAGGCAGTCCCGCCACGACGAGGTCGTAGGAATCCTCGATCCAGTCACGGATCGCCTCGTCGGGGACCGTGCCGTCGACGACCACCGTGTTCCAGTGGCGCTTGTTGAGGTGGTAGCCCGGCCCGACGGCCGGGTACGTGTCGCGCAGCACCAGGGCCCGGTCCGGATCGCACTTGAGGCTGATGGTCGGCGGCTCCGCGTCCTCGGCGATGATCGCGAACATCTTGCCCGCGACCTTGATGACCAGCGCGCCGGGTCCGAACGGATGCTCCTCGGTCGCCGCCGGCATGGCCAGGCAGCACTTGCGCAAGCTGGCAGCATCCATACAGGAACCTCCGGGCAACGACCCTGTGGACCAGGCCACGACAGCACAACACGTCAGGCAACCCGATGAGCGAACTCGAGATGCGCGATGTCAGCCACGCAGGACACGAACTCGGTCGTGCCCACGTCGACGGCCTGCCGGCCGTCATCAGCCTGGGTGAGCTGCTCCGCAACCGGATCCGCACCGACGTCGCACGCTACAACGCCGAGCCCGGACCCGTGTTCAAGGGGCTGGTGCAGCCTGCTGACGCCATTCGGCACAGCGACGGCCATCACATGAGGATCCCTCGCCGCCTGGACGCCGATCG
>CAZDIF010000132.1:1744-6576 GCA_964505365.1 uncultured Actinomycetota bacterium | reverse complement strand
GGCCGGCGCGCGGACGACTCCAACCTCGTGTTCGACGAGGCCGAGCGGGCCCGCCGGGGCATCGAGCTGCACCACATCGACCGGGGCGGCGACGTGACCTACCACGGCCCCGGCCAGCTCGTCGGCTACCCGATCTTCCAGCTGGCGGGTCCCCGGGTCGTCGACCACGTCCGGGCGCTGGAGGAGGTCAACCTGCGGGTCGCCGCTGCCTACGGGATCGCCGGCGAACGCGTCGACGGCTTCTCCGGCGTGTGGGTCGGCAACCGCAAGGTCACCGCCATCGGCGTCCACGTGACCGCCGGGTACGTCACCACCCACGGCTGGGCGACCAACGTCGCCTCCGACCTGTCCGACTTCGACGGGATCGTGCCGTGCGGCATCGACGACCCGGACAAGGGGGTGGCGTCGTTCGTCTCGCTGGGCGCCGACGCCGACGTGCCCGGGGCCATCGAGCAGACCGAACGGGCCGTCGCCGAGGTGTTCGGTGCCGACCTGCGCCACGCCGATCCCGTCTCGGTCGGCCTGGCCGCCGAGGTGGCGTGAGCAGGCGGCCACGGGCAGGTGGTCAGTCGCGGCTGCACGGCACCTCCGTCACGACGACCTAGATTGCGGCACACCCGTTTCGTCACGCCACAGGCCACAGGAGGTCGGTCGTGCCCGGAAAGTTCGAACTCTACAGGGACATGGCAGGCAAGTACCGGTACCGGCTGCGGGCCGCCAACGGCCAGGAACTGGCCGCCGCAGGGCCCTACGACTCCAAGCGCAGCGCCACGAACGCCATCAAGTCGCTCCGCAAGAACGCCGCCGAGGCCGAGGTCGAGGACCTCACGCGCTGACACGTGAGCTGGCTGGTCGTCGACGCGATGAACGTCATCGGGTCGCGCCCCGACGGTTGGTGGCACGACCGGGAGGGAGCGGTCGACGACCTCGTCGCCGCGATCCGCCGAGCGGGCCCACGGCTGGCCGACGAGGTCACGATCGTGGTCGACGGCATGGGCCCGCACGAGCCGGCCGACGACGCCGGTGTCGAGGTGCTACGGGCCGGCCGTGGGCCCGACGCCGCGGACGACGCCATCCTCGCGATCGTGGCCGCGGCCGGCGCCCCCGCCACGGTGGTGACCGCCGACCGCCGCCTCCGCGACCGCCTCGGCGCCCTGCCCACCGAGATCGACATCGAGGGCCCGGCCACCTTCCGCGACCGCCTCGAGGCCGGTTCCGCGGAACCGCCTCCGACAGGCTGACGACACCCACCGCACCATCGAGTGGACGGATCCCGTCCGGGGATGGTCGCTACGCTCGTGGCGGCCCCGGGTCCCCGACCAGCAAGGAACCCGTTGGTGTCCTCGCCTTCCGCTCCCCAGCCGGTCATCCCGGACAACGCCCGGCGGCTGACCGTCCTCGGCAAGGAGCGCGTCCAGCGTGCCGGGGTGGTCCGCAAGTCGATCGACACGTCGCTGCACGACGGCCGCAAGCCCGAGTGGCTGAAGGTCAAGGCGTCGTTCGGCGAGAACTTCCGTGACCTCAAGCAGCTGATGGGCGGGCTGGGCCTCAACACGGTCTGCGAGCAGGCCGGCTGCCCCAACATCTACGAGTGCTGGGAGATGCGCGAGGCCACCTTCCTCATCGGCGGGGAGAACTGCACGCGCCGCTGCGGGTTCTGCCAGATCAAGACCGGCAAGCCGGCCGACTACGACACCGACGAGCCCCGCCGGGTCGCCGAGGCCGTCGAGCACCTCGGCTTGCGGTTCGTCGTCGTCACCATGGTCGCGCGCGACGACCTCGACGACGACGGCGCGTGGCTGGTGGCCGAGACCATCCGCCAGGTGCGCGAGCGCACCCCCGACGTCGGCATCGAGGTGCTGCCCAGCGACTTCGGCTACGGGATGGACCCGGACGCCGGGCTGGCCGCGCTGGACCAGGTGGTGGCCGACCCGCCGGACGTGTTCGCGTTCAACCTCGAGACCTGCCGCCGGCTGTTCAAGGAGATCCGCCCGTCGTTCGACTACGACCGTGGGCTGCAGTTCCTGTCCGAGGCACGGGCCCGGTTCCGCCCCGAGACGGCGATCAAGTCCAACATCATCGCCGGCATGGGCGAGACCGACGACGAGATCCTCGAGTGCATGCGCGACCTGCGCGACGCCGGGGTGCAGCTGCTGACCATCGGCCAGTACCTGCAGCCGTCGGCCCAGCACCTGCACCTCGACCGCTACGTCACCCCCGACTCGTTCGCCGCGTTCAAGCGCTACGGCGAGGAGGAGCTCGGGTTCGACCACGTCGAGTCCGGCCCGATGGTCCGCTCCAGCTACCACGCCGGCGACCAGGCCACCGACGCCGGCGCGTGGACGGCCACCGAGGACCAGCCCACCAGCACGCGCGCCTGACGATGGTGCAGGTGCTGCAGTCCCGGGTCCTGCTGCGACCCCGCGACCTCGAGCGCACCGCCACGTTCTACGAGCAGCAGCTCGGCCTCGTGCGCTACCGCGACTGGGGCGACCCGGTCAGCGGCATCGTCTACTTCCTCGGCGGCGGGTTCCTCGAGCTCACCCGGGGCGGGCCCGACGCCACGCCCCCGGCGGGCTTCCGGCTGTGGCTGCAGGTCCCCGACGCCCGCGCCGCCGCGGACGAGCTCGCCGCCGCGGGCGTGACGATCGACGAGCCGCCCGAGAAGAAGCCCTGGGGGCTGATCGAGCTCACCATCCACGACCCCGACGGCACCGAGCTGGTGCTCATCGAGACCCCCACCGACCATCCCCTGCGCCGGCGGAGGCCGTCCTCCTAGCCCCCATCGGCGGACGGCATCGCGATCTCGGGTCGCTCGGTCCCGGTGGCGTCGGTGCGCAGCCACACCGTCCGCTGGGCGAACGGGATCTCGATGTCCGCACCGTCGAGCGCGTACTTGATCCGCCGGCGCAGCTCGCGGGCCAGCCCCCACTGTGCCCCCGGGGTGGTCTGGATCGCCAGTCGGATGTCGACCGAGTCGGGCCCGAGGTTCTGCACGCCCCAGATCTCGGGGGCGTCGAGGTACTTCTCGCCGTGCTCGGCGTCCTCCCGAACCTCGTTCGCAACCGCGAGGATGATGCCGGCCGCCTCATCGATGTCGGTGTCGTAGGACACCCCAACGTCGAGCACCACCCGCGACCACTGCTGGCTCATGTTGCCGAGACGCGTGATCTGGCCGTTGGAGATGTGCCACAGGGTCCCGTTGAGGTCGCGGATCTCCGTCGTGCGTAGCCCAACGCCCTCCACCTGTCCGATCACGCCGTCGCCCGTGTCGACGAAGTCGCCGACGCCGTACTGGTCCTCGGCGAGCATGAACACGCCGGCCAGGAAGTCGGCAACCAGGTCCTGCGCGCCGAACCCGATGGCGAGGCCGATGATCCCAGCACCCGCGATCAATGGCGCAAGATTGATGCCGAACACCCCCAGGACCATGAACACCACGATCGTCGCGATGATCACGTTCGTGATGCTGCGCAGCAGGGTCCCGAGCGCATCGGCACGGGTGGCCCGCCGGTTGGAGACAGCCGCCCGTGCACGCCGCCCCTTCAGCCGATCCGGGGGCGTCTTCATCTGGCGCACGACGCGGTTGATGACCTTGTTGGCGAGGTACTTGACCCCGAACGCCAGTGCCAGGACGAGGAGGATCTGCAACGCGGGCTCGATCAGGAACTCCACCGTGTCCGCGACCCGACCCTCCCCCAGCCAGTCGCGGACGAACTCGCTGAGCGGACGGTCCGGCGTGACGGTCTCGATCGCCGGTGCTTCCGTGCTGCCCTGCGCGCTCCAGTCAGTCGACGGGGTACCCACGGTCGGTTGGCCTCCTCGCTGTGGTCGGGCGCCACGCTAGGACCGAGGGCACCGCTCTGCCCACCTCGCACCGGCCATCCGGTCGACACCCGGCGCGTAACAGGGCTGTAACAGTGGCGAGACGGTCGGGTAATGGCGCACTTCTAGGTTCCTGCACTGCAGGACGCCGGCACTGCCGGCAGCGGCCAGCCGCGACCACGGTCGCAGCCGACCGGGCTGGGCGTCTAGCGTCGAGCCCAACCGTGGCCCATCGAGGCCCCGGCCTGGTGGGCACGTCGACCTGGGCGCCCGGCCCTCCTGCACCCGGTGGCGACCGCCACCTCCCCGCACAGACCCACGACAAGGAGCGTTCACGTTGGGCGACGCACCAGAGACCGCAACCGACGTCATGGCCCTGATCGAGAGCGAGGGCTACGACTTCGTCGACCTCCGCTTCATCGACCTCCCGGGCGTGATGCAGCACTTCTCCGTCCCGTCACACGAGATCTCGGAGCAGACCTTCACCGACGGCCTGTACTTCGACGGCTCGTCCGTGCGCGGGTTCCAGGGCATCCAGGAGTCCGACATGCTCCTGCTGCCGGACCCCAGGACGGCCGTCGAGGATCTCTTCCGCCAGCACAAGACCCTCATCATCTACTGCCACGTCCACGACCCGATCACGGGCGAGGCCTACTCGCGTGACCCGCGAAACATCGTCCGCAAGGCGGCCGCGTACCTGAAGCAGACGGGGATCGCCGACACGGCGTTCATGGGGCCCGAGGCCGAGTTCTTCATCTTCGACGACGTCAAGTTCCGGACCGAGAACCACCGGTCCTACTACGAGGTCGACTCGGTCGAGGCGGCCTGGAACACCGACCGCGCGGAGGACGGCGGCAACCTCGGCAACAAGATCCGCCACAAGGGCGGGTACTTCCCGAACACGCCGGTCGACCACTTCCAGGACCTGCGCTCCGAGATGGTCAAGAACATCGAGCGCATGGGCGTCCACGTCGAGGTCCAGCACCACGAGGTGGGCACCGCCGGCC
>CAZDIF010000132.1:0-1734 GCA_964505365.1 uncultured Actinomycetota bacterium | reverse complement strand
CGAGCTCGTGAGAATGGCCGATCAGATGTGCCTCTACAAGTACATCATCAAGAACGTCGCCAAGAAGTACAACAAGACGGTGACGTTCATGCCCAAGCCGATCTTCGCCGACAACGGCTCCGGCATGCACACCCACATGTCGCTGTGGAAGGACGGTGAGCCGCTGTTCTTCGACGAGAACGGCTACGGGCAGCTGTCCGACACGGCCCGCTGGTACATCGGCGGCCTCCTGAAGCACGCGCACGCCGAGCTGGCCTTCACCAACCCGACCACGAACAGCTACCGGCGCCTGGTGCCGGGCTACGAGGCACCGGTCAACCTGGTCTACTCGGCGCGGAACCGGTCGGCGTCGGTGCGCAACCCGATGTCGGGGCCCAGCCCGAAGGCCAAGCGGATCGAGTTCCGGGTGCCGGACCCGTCCTGCAACCCCTACCTCGCGTTCTCGGCGATGCTGATGGCCGGCCTCGACGGGATCCGCAACCGCATCGAGCCGCCGGACCCCGTCGACAAGGACATCTACGACCTGCCGCCGGAGGAGCTGCGGAACCTGCCGTCCGTGCCCCGCTCGCTCGAGGAGGCCCTGCAGGGCCTGCGCGAGGACCACGAGTTCCTGCTCGAGGGCGGCGTGTTCACCGAGGACCTCATCGAGACCTGGATCGACTACAAGATGGAGGAGGAGGTCGCCCCGGTCGCCCTCCGTCCGCACCCCCACGAGTTCGAGATGTACTACGACATCTGATCGAACCGACCCGCGAGCCTGCGGGAGACACCACGCACGCCCCGGCCCCACGGTCGGGGCGTGCGGCGTTCAGGCGGTTCGTCAGGTGCCGCCGGACCCGCCGCCACGCTGCATCTCGGCCAACTGCTGGTAGCCCCAGGCCTCGCCCTCGTCGCGGTGCTCGTGGTCCCACGGTCCGGGTTGACGCCGGCGGTCACGCCACGCAACCAGCACAGACCCGACGACCAGGATCCCCACCAGCACGCCGAGCACCACCCACATGACGTGTCCTTCCGTGCCATCCACCGTACAGCACGGCTGACACGGGGCGCCGGTGGGCCGTGTCAGTGCGCGTGCAGCTCCGCGGCGAGCGCGTCGAGGACCTCCTTGGCATCGCCGAACAGCATCACCGTGTGGTCGCGCTCGAACAGCTCGTTCTTGATGCCGGCGTAGCCCGGCGACAGGCTGCGCTTGATCACGAACACGCGGCGGGCCCGCTCGACCTCGATGATCGGCATCCCACCGATCGGACCGGTCGGGTCGGCACTGGCCGCGGGGTTCACGACGTCGTTGGCGCCGACGACGATGACCACGTCGGTCTGGGCGAGATCGGGGTTGATCTGGTCCATCTCGACCAGCAGCTCGTACGGGACCTCGGCCTCGGCGAGCACGACGTTCATGTGTCCGGGCATCCGCCCGGCGACCGGGTGGATGCCGAAGCGCACCTTCACACCCCGGGCGCTCAGGGCCATGGCGACCTCGTAGACCGCGTGCTGGGCCCGGGCGACGGCCAGGCCATAGCCGGGCACGATGACGACCGACTCGGCGGCCTCGAGGACCATGGCCGCCTCCTCGGCGTCGGACGAGACGACGTGGCCGTACTCCTGGTCCTCGGCTCCCCCGCCACCGTCGCCGCCGTAGCCGCCGACGAGCACGTTGACCAGCGACCGGTTCATCGCGACGCACATGATCTGGGTGAGGATGAGCCCGGCGGCACCGACGATCGTGCCGGCCAT
>CAZDIF010000131.1:0-6598 GCA_964505365.1 uncultured Actinomycetota bacterium | reverse complement strand
AGGTGCTGCGCTGCGGCGGCGTGGACGTGGCCCTGGCCGTCGTGGACGTGCGGGCACCACGCACCCACGTGACCCTCACGGGCAGTGCACTGGTTCGTCGAGGTGAGGTCGACGCGACGGCCCGAGCGGTGCTCGATGCGCTGAATCGGCTGTTCCCTGCCGCCTGAGGGCGATCAGTCCCTCCGAAGGACGCCGGCGTCCTGCAGCTCACCCTCGAGGTCGTCCAGCTCGATGTCCAGCAGTGCCCCGAGGGCACGGACATCCTCCGAGCGCAGCGAGAGGACCAACCGGTTGTGGTCCCCGCGCTGGACGAGGATGGACTCGCAGTACCGGCGCACACCCTCGTACCGCGCGCCGGCGGAGTCCAGCCGGTCGAGGTCGAGGACCAGCGACCCGGTGTGCGTCGGCGGTCGCGGCCGATCGTCGGGCGGCAGCACCTCGGCTGCCGAGACCCCGTAGAACGACGCCAGCTCGAGCAGGCGGGCGGCCGAGATGTTCCGATCCCCGCGCTCGTACGAGCCGACGACCGCCGCCTTCCACTCCCCGTTCGAACGCCGCTCGACCTCCTGCAGGCTCCAGCCGCGCTGGCGTCGAACACCACGCAGCCGCGCCCCCACTTCCTGGCTGTAGGACACCCTTCGACCTCCGCGTCGCCCCTGCACCCCGATGCCGTGACGAGCGTACCGCGCCTGCGCCCGGTCGCGAAGGGAATCAGCGAGCAGCGCTCCACTGCAGCGTGGCCGCCAGCCCCTCCTCGAGCGTGGTCCACGGCTTCCAGCCGAGGCCGACCGCGGCCCGACGGATCGACACGGACGAGTGCCGCAGCTCCCCAGGGCGCTCGGGGGCGTGCACCGGATCGTGGGGGTAGCTGGTCGCGGCGGCCAGCGCCCGGTACAGCTGGTTCACGCTCGTGCGCTCGCCGGTGCCGATGTTGAACCGCTGGTTGTCGCCACGGTCCATGGCCAGCACCAGCGCGTGCACCACGTCGTCGACGAACACGAAGTCGCGCGACTGCTCACCGTCGCCGTAGATCGTGCACGGCTGGCCGGCCAGCATCCGCTCGGTGAAGATGGCGACCACGCCCGCCTCGCCGGCCGGGTCCTGCCGCGGCCCGTACACATTGGACAACGCGAGCGAGGTCCAGTCGATCCCGTACAGCTGCTGGTAGGTGTGCAGGTACTCCTCGGCGCTGCGCTTGGAGGCGCCGTACGGGGATGTCGGGTGGCCCGGATGGTCCTCGGTGACGGGCAGCTCGTCGAGTCCCGGCTCGCCGTAGATGCATCCGCCCGAGGTCGCGAAGACCATCTTGCGCACGCCGTGACGCCGTGCGGCCTCCAGCAGGTTGACCGTCCCGAGCACGTTGACGCGCGCGTCGTGCAGCGGGTCCTCGACGCTGGCCCGGACGTTCATCTGTGCGGCGAGGTGCATGATGACGTCCGGACGGTGGCGCTCGACGAGCCCGTGGACGACCTCCGACGTGATGTCCATCCGCTGGAACTCGAACGAACCGGGCGTGAGCCGGCGTGCCTCGTCGAGGTTGGCGAGCCGCCCCATGGACAGGTCGTCGATCACGACGACCCGCCGCCCCTCGGCCAGGAGCCGGTCGACGAGGTTGGAGCCGATGAATCCGGCGCCGCCGGTGACCAGGACGGTGCTGCTGTCGCTCACGAGCTTCCTTCGAGCCGTCGGACGAGGAGGCCCCGCGGCAGGCCCATGGGCCGCCCCGGACCGCGCAGGCTAGGCGCCGGGGGTCGCGGAAACCTCGTCCAGGCGCGCGCGAATGGCGTCCACCAGGCTGGAGGGCGCCTTCTCGGCACACCGCTCGCGCACCAGGGCGCGCAGCTGCTCCTCGAAGGTCGCCCGGTCCGCACACGGATAGCACGCGGCGAGGTGGTCGCGGATGCTCGCGAGCTCGCCCTCGGGCAGCTCGCCGTCGAGGTAGGACTCGAGCTCCCGCAGCGCCTCACTGCAGTCCGTGCCCGTGTCGGCACATTGACTCATGGGGTCGTCCGGCCGGTCGCCACTCATGCCTCGTCCTCCGAGCTCGCGATGAGGCCACGCTTGCGTGCGTACTCGGCCAACGCCTGTTGCAGCGCTTTCCTTCCACGGTGCAGCCGCGACATCACCGTGCCGATCGGCGTGTCCATGATCTCGGCGATCTCCTTGTACGCAAAGCCCTCGACGTCGGCGAGGTAGACGGCCATGCGGAACGACTCGGGAAGTTCGGCCAGCGCACGCTTGACCTCCTCGTCCGTGATCGAGGCGAGCACCTCGACCTCCGCACTGGGCCCGGTGCGCGCCTCGTCGTAGAAGGAGAAGTCGTCGATCTCCTCCTGCAGGTTCTCCTGGGGGCGCCGCTGCTTCTTGCGGTACATGGAGATGTAGGTGGTGTGCAGGATCCGGTACAGCCACGCCCGCAGGTTCGTGCCCTGCTGGAACTGGTGGAACGAGCTGTAGGCCTTCGCGACGGTCTCCTGCACGAGGTCCTGCGCATCGGTGGGGTCGCGCGTGTACCGCATCGCCGCGCCGTACAGCCGGTCGATCTCGGGGATGACCTGGTCCTCGAACAGGGCGCGGCGCTCGGCCTCGTCCAGCTCGGTCCGCACGACCGTGCCGTCCACCTCGCGGCCCGCCGACACCTCGGCCATGTCCGAGCTGGCCGACGACGCGACGGAGGATTCGGTGTCCATCGGCGGGGCGCCTCTCAACGGGATCCGGACCCGCCACTGTAGGGGCTGGGCCATGGCCCGACGGCCACCCGGCCACCGCCCCGGCCCCGGACATCCACAGGACACGCCGATGGCATCTTGATCCATTTCATTCTTTGCTGCATGATCGGACTCAGAACGATACGAAATGCAACGAGGATGATCCGTGGACCTGTTCGACGACCCGGCCACCCCCGCCGACGGGGGTTCGAGGGCGTCGGGGCCCGGGCGCCCGCCGCCCCCCGCCCGGGCCCCGTACGCCGACGACTGGCCCGGGCGTGCCGAGCCGACCCGCCGACGACGGGTGCTGCTGCTGGCCGCGGCGCTGCCCTGGGTGGTGGTGGCCGCGCTGCTGCTCGGCGGCCGGGGCCCCACGACCGAGGCCCCGACACCACAGCCGACGGCCCCCGTGCCGACGCCGACGCCGTCCGACGGTGACGGGCCCGTGCGGATGGCGCCGGTCGCGGATGCCAGCGAGGCGGCCACCACCCCGCCGGCCGGCGAGGTCGCGACCGCGTCGACGGCCGCGGGGACGTCGGTGACGGGCCGCGCGGCGGCGGTTGCCGTTCGGGTCGTACGGGCGTGGCTGTCCAGCCACCACACCGGCGAGCCACCCGCGGGCCTCGGGCACGCCCCGGGCGCCGACACGCGATACGTCGAACACGCAGTCGTCGAAGGCATCGACCTCCCGGCGCCGGGGGCGCTGGTGGTCACGGTCACGGCGCTGGTCCTGCCGGTCGAGCAGAACCGCTACGGCGCCTTCGAGGTCCGTCGCCTCGCCGTTCCCCTGCGCCTCGACGGTTCCGCCGTGGTGCTTGCCGGAGCGCCGTGGCCGCTGCCCGTGGAGGACCTCGCCCTGGGCGAGCTCACGACGAGTCCGGTCGACGACCCGGACCTGCAGCTGGCGGCCGCGGAGGCACTGCAGGACGCCGGCTACCGCGACGTCGCGATCGAGCGCCTCGCGCGCTCGGACGGGTGGCCGTGGGTCGTCCACGCGACCGCGCGGGGTCCGGGCGAGGCCCAGCCACGCGCCCACGTGGTGTGGCTGCGGGCGGACGTCGGCCGGCTCGTGGTCGCGGGCACGACCACCGGCGCGAACGGTGACCCGACCCCGAACGCCGCCCCCACCCCGTCGCCGACCGACCCGGAGGCCACCGAATGACCCGGCTCGCACCCGCCCCCACCACGGCACGACGGATCGAACGACGGCAGCTGCCCGCCGTGGACCCGACCGCGCTGGCGGTCACGGTGGCCACCGCCCACCTCGAGGTCCGGGCCGGCCGGCGTGGTCCGGACCAGCTCAACCCGTTGCTGGCCCCGTCGGCCCAGCGTCGGCTGCTGATCCTGGCGCGGCGGCAACGGCGCCGGAATCGGCGCCCGTCGGGCGGCTTCAGCATCCAGCGGGTGCGCAGCTCACGCGTCCAGCCCGACGCCGTGGAGGTGACCGTCATCGTCCGCGAGGGCGCTGCCCTCACCGCCGTGGCGGTCCGGGTCGACCGCCGCGACGACCGCTGGTGGGTGACCGACGTCGGCACGCCCGAGGACCGCCAGCCCCCGGTCCCACCGGGCGCCCCCGCCCCACCGCCGAAGGCCTGCCGTCAGGCCGTCAGGCCCCGTGGCACTTCTTGACGGCGGCGCGGAGCTCGAAGAGCGAGCACGCACGTCAGCACGGGGCCGTCAGGCCCCGTGGCACTTCTTGAACTTGAGGCCCGAGCCGCAGGGGCAGGGGTCGTTGCGGCCGACGTCGGCGAACTCGTCGTCCTTGACGTAGGTGCCGGCGCCGGAGACCCGGCGGACATGGGTGCCGTCGTCCCGCGTCTGCACGTCGCCAGCGGTGGATGGCCCGGCGGCCGTCGCCTGGCCCGGGACGCTGTAGCTGGCCGACCCGCCGGAGTGGGCGGAGGTGTAGCTGACGGCGGTGGGTTCGCGGGGGGCGTCGATCCCCACGTCGGGGACCTCCTCCTCGTCGCTGGCCACCTCCGGCTGCGGTTCGCCGTCGCCGGACGGCTGGCTGAGCGAGGCGGCCTCCTGGGCCCGGGTGGCGGCGTCGGCGACCTGGCCGGCGCCGGCGCCGAGGGAGATCCCCGCGGCCGACCGGGCATCGGCGACACCCTGCGGGGCCTGGGCGGCGGCGCGCTGGCGCTCGGCCTCCTCCTCCGCCCGTTCCTCGGCGGTCTTGACCGGCAGGTGGAAGAAGTAGGTGACCGACTCCTCCTTGACGCCGGCCATCATCGCGCTGAAGGAGTGGAAGGCCTCGCGCTGGTACTCGGTGAGGGGGTCGCGCTGGCCCACGGCCCGCAGGCCGATCCCGTCGCGCAGGGCGTCCATCTCGTAGAGGTGCTCGCGCCACTTGCGGTCGACGACGGACAGGATCACGCGGCGCTCGACCTCGCGCATGACCTCGTCGCCGCCGACCTCCTCCTCGCGCGTCTCGTACTGGTCGAAGGCGTCGTCGATGACGCGCTCGACCAGGTCCGCGCGCTGCACGTCGTCGAGGTCGATGTCGGTCACGTCGATGGTGATCGGGTAGATCTGCTCGAGGTGGGTCTTGAGGCCGTCGAGGTCCCAGTCCTCGGGGAACACGCCCTCGGGTGCGTACAGGTCGAAGGCCTCCTCGATGACGTCCTCGACGTACTTCTGGGCGAGTTCGGCGACGTACTCGTGGTCGCCCTCGACGAGCTTCTGGCGCGACCCGTACACGACCTTGCGCTGGTCGTTGAGCACGTCGTCGTACTTCAGCACGTTCTTGCGGATGTCGAAGTTGCGCGACTCGACCTGCCCCTGGGCGTTGGCGACGGCCCGGGTGACGAGCTTGGCCTCGATCGGCACGTCGTCGGGGATGTTCAGCCGCGTCATGATCCGGTCGACCGCGGACGCGTTGAACAGCCGCATCAGGTCGTCCTGCAGGGACAGGTAGAAGCGCGACTCGCCGGGGTCGCCCTGGCGGCCGGAGCGGCCGCGCAGCTGGTTGTCGATGCGGCGGGACTCGTGTCGCTCGGTGCCGAGGACGAGCAGGCCACCCAGCTCGACGACCTCGTCGTGCTCGGCCCGGGACTGGGCCTCGTGGCGGGCCATGGCCTCGTGCAGCGCCTCGATGACCTCCTCCTCGGGGGTGTCCTCGGGCAGCTGGTGGACCTCGGCGCGGGCGAGCTCCTCGTGGTTGCCGCCGAGGATGATGTCGGTACCGCGACCGGCCATGTTGGTCGACACGGTCACCGCGCCCTTGCGGCCGGCCTGGGCGACGATGTGGGCCTCACGGGCGTGGTTCTTGGCGTTGAGGACCTCGTGGGGGATGCCCCGCTTGCGCAGCAGGTCGCTGACCAGCTCGGACTTGGCCACGTCCGTGGTGCCGACCAGGACGGGCTGGCCCTTCTCGTGCGCCTCCTCGATCTCGTCGGCGACGGCGTTGAACTTGGCGGCCTCGGTCTTGTAGATGAGGTCACCGCGGTCGTGGCGCACGAGCGGCCGGTTCGTCGGCACCTCGACGACGCCCAGCTCGTAGATCTCGAGGAACTCGACCTCCTCGGTCTTGGCCGTACCGGTCATGCCGGCGATCTTGTCGTACTGGCGGTAGAAGTTCTGGAGGGTGACGGTCGCGAGCGTCTGGTTCTCCTCCTTGATCCGCACGCCCTCCTTGGCCTCGATGGACTGGTGCAGCCCCTCGGAGTAGCGGCGGCCCTCGAGCACGCGGCCGGTCTGCTCGTCGACGATCTTGACCTCGCCGTCGACCACGATGTACTCGCGGTCGCGCTTGAACAGCTCCTTGGCCTTCAGCGAGTTCTGGAGGTGGTGGATCAGCGGCGTGTTGACCGACTCGTACAGGTTGTCGATCTGGAGCAGCTGCTCGACCTTGTGCACGCCCTCCTCGGTGACGGCGACGGTGCGCTTGG
>CAZDIF010000130.1:0-6636 GCA_964505365.1 uncultured Actinomycetota bacterium | reverse complement strand
TGTACTGGGCCGAGGAACTGGCCGCCCAGGACGACGACGCCGAGGTGGCCGCGATCTTCGGCCCGCTGGCCGAGCGCCTCCGCGCCGCCGAGGAGCAGATCGCCGGGGAGTTGCTCGAGGTACAGGGCGAGCCGGTCGACCTCGACGGCTACTACTGGCCCGACAAGGACCGCGCCGACGCGGCGATGCGCCCCAGCACCACCCTCAACGAGGCGCTGGCCGAGTTCGCCGCCGGCTGACCGCGGTCAGTTGCCGTTGGTCGACCAGTGCCAGGCCTCGCTGGACAGTACGTGGAACCCGTACCTGCCGGCGTTGGCCTGCAGCCAGTCGAACGCGCCGTTGCCGGAGCACCGTGACGGCGGGTTCGGGTAGCAGATCGTGCTGCCGTTCCAGGTGAAGTCGATGGCCAGGCCCTTCTCGTGCATCGAGCTGCCGGGCCGTGCGGTCGGCACGCGGCACGACGACGCCGGTGAGCTGTACACGTCCGGGCACCCGTTGGCGCGGCGCAGCCGGGCGGTGGTCTCGGGCGAGCGGTAGCCGTAGCCGCCCATCACGATGCCGTCGGCGCGGGCGGCGTTGAGCAGGCTCTCGAGCTGGCCGGCGATCGACTCGTGCACGGTGATGCCGCCGACGTTCATGAGGAAGCTGTTGACGCGGTACACCGCCACTCCGCCGGCCGACGAGACCGGTTGGGTGCGGGCGGCTGCGGCCGCCTCGGCGGCCTCGCGGGCCTCGCGCAGCGCGTTGTTGGCCTCGCGGACCGCGTTCAGCCGTTGCTGGACGGTCTGCTTGGCCTCGTCGGCCTTGTCGCTCAGCGCGGCGGCCAGCTGCTCGGCGGCGGCGCGCCGGGCGGCGAGGTCGTCGCGCGCCTGCTGGGCGGCGAGATGCGCCTCCTCGGCCTCGGCCATCAGCGTGAGCATCTGGGCGTGCTGCTTGGAGGCCTCCTCGCGGGCCTGCCGGGCCTGCTCCGCCTCGGCCTCCCGCTGGCGCTGGGCCTCCTCGGCCTCCTGGGCGCGCTCGCGGGTCTCCTCGGCCAGCTCCACGGACTCCTTCACCAGCAGGTTGTGGTCGAGCAGCAGGACGTCGAGGACGTGGACCAGCTCGGCCATGTCGTTGGGGCTGGCCCCCTCGGCCATCTGGAGGGCGACGATCTCCGCGGAGTTGGCGCCCGGGCCGTGCTTGTAGGCATCGCGGGCCACGGACGCCCGCTGGTCCTCGTTCTCCTGCAGGCGGGCCAGTGACTCCTGCAGTCGCTCCTGGGCGGCCTCGGCCTTGCGCCGGGCGACCTCGGCCTTCTCCTCGGCGCTGGCGGCCCGCTCCTCGGCCGCCTCCAGTTCGCGGCTGGCCCGGTCGAGCTTCGGCTGGATCTCCTCGACCTTCTGCTCGGCCTGGGCGACCCGCTGCTCGGCCGCGGGGATCTCCTCCTCGAGCTCGCGGACCTGCTGGCGGGCCTGCTCGGTCTGCTGCTGGAGCCGTTGGGCGCGCTGGCGGGCCTGCTCGGCCTGCTGCTCGGCCTGGTTCACCTGGTCCTTGGCGTCGTCGACGGACTCGTGGGCGACCGCGACCGTGGGCAGGAGCAGTGCGGCGACAACCGCGACGAGCAGGCGTGCGCGCATCAGGATCATCGTGCGAGAGGCTCCCCATCCGAGGCAGGACGACGTCGCCTGACTATAGGCAGCGGCCATATGTCCACTGACCGGATTCGGGGGTCGCGATTCTGCCCGAACGACCAGTGTCCGACGCCTGATGGGAGGAATCTCGCCGGTCCGGGTCGAACGTCCTCCTGACACCACCGCGTCGACCGGAGCCCCATGTCCACCGCTGCCCGCCTGTTCGCCGCCGTGGCCGTCGCGGCGCTGCTGTTGCCCACGACCGCCCTCGCCCAGGAGGCGGACGGGCCGACGATCACCACCCACGTGGTCGAGTCGTTCGACGGCGAACCGATCGTCACCCACCTGTTCCTCCCCGAGGGCGCCTCGGACGCCGCGCCGGTGCCGCTGGTGCTGCGCACGCACGGCTGGGGCGGCACCGGGGAGACGGGGATCGGCGGGACGCTGGAGCGCCTGCTCGACGAGGGGTACGCGGTGCTGACCTGGGACCAGCGCGGGTTCGGCTGCTCCGGCGGGGTCGTGCACATCGACCGGCCCGGGATCGAGGGCCAGGACGTCAGCGCGCTGATCGACTGGGCCGTGGCCAACGCCCCGCTGGCCACCGAGGGTGGCGACCCGGTCGTCGGCTTCACCGGCGGCTCGTACGCCGGCGGCATCCAGCTGGCCACCGCGGCGATCGACGACCGCATCGACGCGCTCGCCCCCGAGATCGCCTGGCAGGACCTGCGCTACTCGCTGTACTCGGGCGAGGTGCTCAACCAGGGATGGGCGTCCCTGCTGTACGCGGCCGGCGCGGCGACCGCGAGCGGACAGGGGCTCAGCCCCGACTGCCCCGGGTTCGCCGAGCACGGCCCGCAGGAGGGCGGCCTGCACGAGATGATCCACCAGGGCTTCGCCGAGGGCACGGCCACCGGCACGGTGTCGGACGAGGTGCTCGACTTCTTCGCCCTGTCCAGCCTCGCCCACTACGGCCAGCAGGACCCCGTGGCCGTCCCGACGCTGGTGATGCAGGGCAGCGTGGACACCTTGTTCGACCTCACCGACGGGTGGCGGATCCGCGAGCACGTCCGCGCCCAGGGCGCACCGTCGCGGTTCGTCGCGTTCTGCGGCGGCCACGTCGCCTGCCCGGACTCCTACGAGGACGCCGACGACCGCGCCCACCTGAACGACGCGATCGTCGCGTGGTTCGCCCGGCACCTGAAGGGCGACACGGCGATGGACACCGGCCCGGCCGTGGAGTACCGGACCAACGACGGGCAGTGGCGATCGGCCGAGGCGTTCCCGCCGCCGACCTTCGGCGCCGTGACCGCATCCGGCGAGGGCAGCCTCGTCAGTATCCCGGCCGCCGACCCGCCGTCACCGGAGGAGCTGGCCGGCCAGGTCGAGGCACTCGACGACGGCGGCATCCCCGGCCTGCCGATCACGACCGCCCAGCCGGCCAGCGAGCTGGAGCTGTCCAACGGCCAGGCGTTCACCGTCGAGGTGGCCGCCGCCGAGGACGGTCCGCTGGAGCTGCTCGGCATCCCCGAGGTGTCGCTGGACGTCGACGGGACCGGGAACGAGGTGGTCCTGTTCGCGAAGCTGGTGCACCGCGAGGCCAACGAGGTCGTGAACCTGCAGGAGGGTGCGATCCGCGTGCCGCTCGGTGGCGGCGACGCCGAGGCTGCGGCCTCGACCACCGTCGACGTGCCGATGTCCGGCGTGGCCTACTCCCTGCCGGAGGGCGACCACCTCGACCTGCAGGTCTCCACCGCCAGCCTGATGCACGGCAACGCCCGAACGCCGGCACAGGTCGATGTGGCGGTCGAGGCCAGCGTGCCGGCCGACGTCCCGCCCGCGGCGACATCCGCGGAGGACTCCTCCTCGCGGTCGTCCGGGTCCGGCGCCCGGGCCGGTGCGACGACGACCCTGCCGGCCACCGGCGGCGGGGCCGGGGCGCTGGTGCCGCTGCTGCTGGCCGTGGGCATTGGTGCACGCGGGGCGTGGCGCCGCCGCTGAACGCTCCGGGTACCGTGGCGGTGTCGAACAGCCGCGCCCACGGGGGACGCCATGAACGACCAACCGGCCACAGGACCGTCGGATGCCGCCTCGGCGTCCCCACCACCGCGACCTCCGGACACGTCCTGGTACGCGGCCGCCGCGGCCATGGAGACCGGGACCGACGCGCCGTCGCGCGGCGGGGTCACCGAACCGCACCGCGCGCTCGGCTTCGGCGAGGCCGTGGGGGCGTGCCTGCGGCAGTACGCGACCTTCTCGGGCCGGGCCCAGCGCTCCGAGTACTGGTGGTGGGCCCTGTTCAACACGCTCGTCATCGGTGCCCTCGTCCTCAGCAGTGGGGTGGCCGGGGCCGATGCCGCCGCCCAGGACATGATCGCCGGGGTCGCGGTCCTCGTCCTGCTGCTGCCCAGCCTGGCGGTCACGGTTCGCCGCCTCCACGACATCGGCCGGTCGGGATGGTGGGTGCTGATCGGCGTCGTCCCGGTCGTGGGCTCGATCATCCTGCTGGTCTTCGCGATGCTGCCCGGCACGCTGGGACCGAACCGTTTCGGCCCCGCCCCGGTGCCGCCGTCGCGGATCTGACGGCACGCCGCCTCGGCGCTGCGCGAACGGCCTGGTGACAGCGATGAGTTGGCGTGCGACCGTGCGTCCCACCATCAGTCCGGACCGTCATCAGCCCAGACCAGGAGGTGGACCATGGCCGTCAGCCCGATCCCCGAGGGATACCCGCGGGTGACCCCGTACCTGCACGTCGACGGCGCCAGCGCCGCGATCGACTTCTACACCGAGGTGCTCGGCGCGACCGAGCGCATGCGCATGCCCGGCGACACGCCGGAGCAGATCGGCCACGCCGAGCTCCAGTTCGGCGACAGCGTGGTGATGCTGGCCGACGAGTTCCCGAACCTCGGCGTGCTCGGTCCGAAGTCGGTCGGCGGCACCCCCGTCACGCTCCTCCTGTACGTCGACGACGTCGACGCCACCTTCGCACGGGCGGTCGAGGCCGGCGCCACCGCCGTGCAGGAGCCGGAGGACCAGTTCTACGGCGACCGCTCCGGGCAGTTCGAGGACCCGTGGGGCCACCGCTGGAACATCGCGTCACACGTCGAGGACGTCGACCCCGACGAGATGCAGCGCCGCATGGCCGAGCTCGCCCCGGACGCCTGACGACCGGCGACGTCCGGCGCCCGGGTCACCGCAGTGACGCGAGGTACAGCTCGTGTGTCTCGGGGGACGGGTCGATGCCCAGCTCGTCGGCCAGCAGCTGCCGGCACGCCTCGTAGCTGCGGACCGCCCGTGCCCGGTCGCCCGCGGCGAGGTGGGCGGCCATCAGCGCACGGTGGCTGGCCTCGCGGAACGGCTCCAGCGCGATGAGCTCCCGGGCGGTCGCGATCGCCACCTCGTGGGCACCGCGCTGCCGGAACACCTCGGTCAGCACGCCGAGGGCCCGCACGTGCACGCGCCGCAGCCGGCCCTGTGCCTCGGCGACCCAGACGGCGTCCTCCCCCGCCAGCAGCGGTCGGCGGGCGATCGCCGCGGCGACGGTGGCGTGCGACCAGGCGTCGCCCGACCGACCGGACCGCCAGGCGCCCTCGGCCCGGTCGATCGCGTTGGCGGCCTCCTCGACGTCCACCCAGGCACCGGGCGCCCGCAGCTGGTAGCAGCCGGCCTGGGCCTCGATCACCGCGTCGTCACCCGCCGCCTCCTGGAGGGCCGACCGCAGGCGGCTCAGCAGCACCCGCAGGGAGGTGTCGACGCTGCTCGGCGGATCGCTGCCCCAGATCGCATCGGCGAGCTCGTCGACCGGCACGGGGCGGTGGCGGTCCAGCACCAGGCGGACCAGCGCCAGGCGCCCCTGCCGACCCGGCAGCGCGGCCTGGTCCACGAGCTGGGCACCCTCGATCGCCACCCGTCCCGTCAGGTACAACCGCACCACGACCGCTCCAACGTCGTGCCAACAGGCCCGCAACCCACGGTCCGTAGTGTCGCATCTCGGGAGGACGACATGGCCGGCAAGACCATCCAGTGCCCGTGCGGGTACACGCTGCACGGCAGGGACGACGATGAGGTCGTCCGCGCCGCGCAGGAACATGCCCAACAGGCGCACGACATGGAGCTGACCCGCGAGCAGGCGCTCGCGATGGCTCGGCCGGACTGACCGGCCCGGCACCTCCTCCCCACGTCCATCCACCGAAGGCACGAGGAGGTCCACCATGGCACGGGAACTGCGATGCGGCGACGTGGTCGAGGGCTGCGACGGCGTCGTCACGGCCGACACCGACGACGAGGTCATGGCGCTGGCCGCGCAGCACGCGGCCGAGGCGCATGGCATGAACGAGGTCGACGAGCAGACCGCGGCCGCGCTCCAGCAGGCGATCCACGACGCCGGACCTCACGACGCCTGACACCGGGGGGACGGCACGGCGACGCGCGGCGGGCGCACCCTCACGTTGCGGCGGGGTTGACCCTGCCGCAACGTGAGGGCCCATGCTCCGGGCCACCTCGACGAAGGCACGGCCATGCGCACCGTCGGCGACGTCGCTCGCCTGGCCGGCGTGACCGTCCGCACGCTCCACCACTACGACGAGATCGGGTTGGTGGTGCCCAGCGGGCGCAGTGACGCCGGCTACCGGCTGTACGGCGACGACGACCTCGAGCGGTTGCAGGCCGTGCTGTTCTACCGCGAGCTCGGCTTCCCGCTGGTCGACATCCGGACGCTGCTGGCGGACCCGGACTTCGACCGCGGGGCGGCCCTGCGCGAGCAGCGCAAGCTGCTGACCGAGCAGGTCCACCGGCTGGAGCGCATGGTGCGTGCCCTCGACGAGGCCATCGACGCCCACGAGAGGAACGAGACCATGTCCGACGACGCCATGTTCGCCGTGTTCGGAGAGGAACAGCGCGAGCTGCAGGAGGAGGCCCGCGAGCGCTGGGGCGACACCGACGCCTGGCAGCAGAGCCGCGCCCGCACCGCCGACTACACCGAGCAGGACTGGGAGGCGCTGAAGGCCGAGACCGACCAGATCATGCAGCA
>CAZDIF010000129.1:4128-6665 GCA_964505365.1 uncultured Actinomycetota bacterium | reverse complement strand
AGCGACGGGCGCAGCTCGTCGTCGCGCATGACGTTGCGCAGCGGGAACGGGTGGGTCAGCGGCTCGACGTCCGCAGCGGCGACCTCGCCGACGGACTCGGCGTACTCGAGGATCTGGGACAGCTGCGGGGCCAGCTCGCCCACCTCGTCGTCGGTCAGCGCCAGGCGGGCCAGCATGGCCACGTGGCGGACCTCCTGCTCGGACAGGGACACGGCGACGTCCTTGACGGTTGCACGGTCTGCCGCCGAGGCTACTGGCCCCACACCGTGGCCTCGGCACCGACCCGGACGTCCGGGGGCTGTGCCATCGGGGAGTTTCTGTCACACTGACAACAACCCGATCTGAGAGGCCGCCACGAGCTCCTCCACCGGACTTCCCCGCTCCACGTCGGCGCTGCTGACCGACCACTACGAGCTGACGATGCTCGACGCGGCGCTGCACGCCGGCGTGGCCGACCGGCGCTGCGTGTTCGAGCTGTTCACCCGCCGGTTGCCCGAGGGACGTCGCTACGGCGTGGTGATGGGCGTGCGCCGGGCGCTGGACCTGCTCGACCGGTTCCGGTTCGACGACGCCGACCTGGCCCACCTGCGGGACCGCGAGGTGGTCCGCCCCGCGACGCTGGAGTGGCTGGCCGACCACCGCTTCCGCGGAAGCGTCCGCGCCTACCGCGACGGCGAGATCCACTTCGCCGGCGAGCCGGTCCTGACCGTCGAGGGCACCTTCGGCGAGGCGGTGATCCTCGAGACGCTGCTGCTCAGCGTCCTCAACCACGACGCGGCCGTCGGGGCTGCTGCCGCCCGGATGATCGACGCCGCGGGCGGCCGGGGCATGCTGGAGTTCGGCAGCCGTCGCACCCACGAGCAGGCCGCCGTCGCCGCCGGCACGGTCGCCGTCGAGCTCGGCTTCACCGGCACCTCCAACCTCGAGGCCGGGCGGCGCCACGGCGTGGCGACGCTCGGCACGAGCGCCCACGCGTTCACGCAGGTGTTCGCCGACGAGCAGACCGCCTTCGACGCCCAGGTCGCCGCCCTCGGCCCCGGCACCACCCTGCTGGTGGACACCTACGACATCCCCGAGGGGATCGAGCGAGCCGTCAAGGCCGCCGGCACCGACCTCGGCGGGATCCGGATCGACTCCGGCGACCTGTTCGAGGAGGCCGTGGCCGCCCGTCGGCAGCTGGACGCGCTCGGGGCGACGAACACCCGCATCGTGGTATCCGGCGACCTCGACGAGTACGAGATCGCCCGCCTGGCCGACGCACCGGTCGACGCGTACGGGGTCGGCACCCAGCTGGTGATGGGCTCGGGGGCGCACACCGCCGAGTTCGTCTACAAGCTGGTCGCCCGGTCGCTGGACGGCGTGATGGAGCCGGTGGCCAAGTCGTCGGAGTCCAAGGAGACCCGCGGCGGCCTCAAGCACGCCTGGCGGCGCCTGGGCCCGGACGGCACCGCCACCGAGGACATCGTCACCACGGACCCGGCACCGGTCGCCGACGCCCGGCCCCTGCAGGTCATGCGGGTCCGCGACGGCGAGCGGCTCGACGACTCGGACGCGCCCACCACCGCCGAGCACCACCGCCGGGCGATGGCCGAGCTTCCTTCGGTGGCGCACGACCTCACCGACGGGCCACCCTGCCTGCCCGTGACCTTCCACACGGACCGAGCCGAGGAGGGCTCAGCATGAGCACCGCGTTCATCGTCGTCGACGTGCAGAACGACTTCTGCGAAGGCGGCGCGCTGGCCGTCGACGGTGGCGGCGACGTCGCCCGAGGCATCAGCGACTGGCTGCGCGACCACCGGGACGGGTACGCCACGGTGATCGCCACCCGCGACTACCACATCGACCCGGGCGAGCACTTCTCGGACGACCCGGACTTCGTGGACTCGTGGCCGCCGCACTGCGTCCACGGCACGCCCGGCGCGTCGTTCCACCCGGACCTCGACGTGGTCCTGCTGGACGACGTGGTCACCAAGGGCCTGCACGAGCCCGCCTACTCCGGGTTCGAGGGCGCCCTGCGGGACGGCCGTGCGCTGGCCGCCGTGCTGAAGGACCGCGGGGTGGATCGGGTGGTGATCGGCGGTCTGGCCACCGACCACTGCGTGCGTGCGACCGCCGTGGACGCGGCCGAGGCCGGCTTCGACACCACGGTGCGCCTGGACCTGTGCGTGGGCGTCGCCCCGGACACCACCGAGAAGGCCCTGCAGCAGATGGCCGACGCGGGCGTCACCACCGCCGAGGCGTGACGGCGCCGCTCAATCGGCCGAGGGTGTGGACAGCCGGCTGGAGGGCCCGCCCGGGCCGTTGACCGGGGCCGCGACAACGGCCCGGGCGGTATGGGCCGCGGAGGGCGGCGAGGGGGCTGCCGCCTGGGAGTGCGGCCCACGGTTGATGTCTGCGTCTCAGGAGCCCACGGGCGTCGCCTCCCGCCAGGGCGGCGGACGGGTCCAGTCGGGCATGGCCGGCGGTTCCACGGACGGCAACGCCCGGAAGGCGTCGTCGCGGACGAACCCGCCACGGCCCCGCACCCGACGCCGTCC
>CAZDIF010000129.1:0-4028 GCA_964505365.1 uncultured Actinomycetota bacterium | reverse complement strand
CGGTCCCGGATCTCGGCCAGCCAGGTGTCCAGCAGTGGCACCGGGGGCACCGGCGCCCCACCGCCGGGGTGGACCTGGAAGTGCAGGTGCGGCGGCGTGGTGGCGGCGTTGCCGGTGTTGCCCACGGTCCCCAGGACCTCGCCGACGCCCACGCGGTCGCCCACGTCGAGGCTGGCGACCACCCGGTCGAGGTGGGCGTAGTAGTACTCGGTGCCGTCATCGGCGGCCAGCCACACGGTGTTGCCGCCGATGGCGGTGCCCATCCGGATCCGGTCGATCGTCCCACTCGCCACGGCAACCACCGGGGTGCCGCGGTCGGCGAACACGTCCACGCCCTCGTGGAGGTGGAAGCTCGGCGTGCCACGGGGCGCGTGCCAGTCGTCGGAGTAGCGGGCGCGCCCGGCGACCGGGAACGGCGCGAGGGCCCGGATGATGTCGATGTCGCTCGCACCCCGGGCCTCGAGCGCGTCGACGATGTCGTGGGTGGACCGCGGTCCGGATGCGGAGGTGCTCGACGGCGGCAGCGGCCACCGCAGCGGCAGCACGTCGGCGAGATGGTCCGGGGCGCCCTCGCCCGTACCGCTGGACGACGGGTCACGTGGGGTGTCCGCCTCGGTCCCGCCACCCCGGGACCCCTCACCGCCGGTCCCGTCCGCGTCCCCGGAGCCCCCATCGGCGGTGTTCTGGTCCTGCCCGTCGTCACCGGAGGGCTCCTCCCCCGGGTCCCCGGGCTGGTCCTCGGGCTCCTCGGTGGGCTCCTCGGTCGGCCCGCCGGTCAGGGTGTCCTCGACGGTGTCCACGGTGTCGTCGACGGTGGTGGTCGTGTCCTCGACGGTCCCGGTGGCCTCCTCGGTCAGCGTGCCGTCGTCGACGGTGGGCTCGGGCATCGGCTCCTCGGTGGAGGTGTCCGTCGGCTCGAGCTCGGTGTCGTCGGTGGTGAGGTCCTGTGCCGCGGCCAGCGGCGCCCAGGCGGCCAGCAGCAGCGCGGCCAGTGCCGGTCCCACGACCAGCGCGGCACGGCCCGGTCTGCTCATCACGCGCATCAGGTCCTCCTGTCAGTCCTGCTCGGCGATGGCGGGGTCGGGCAGCCACGACACGGCCGGCTCCCCGCGCTCGCGCATCAGCGCCTGCACCGCGGCGGCGGCCTCGTCGAACGCGTCGTCGGCGGCCTCGCCCTCGGTGGCGGCGAGGTCGAGGAACGGCTGGCGTGCCTCCGCGTCGGCCCGGGCCGCCTCCTCCAGCACCAGCCCCACGCCGATGTAGCGCTCCAGTGCCCCCACGAACGCCGCGTGGGCGTCGGCCAGCTCCTCCGGGGGCACGACGGCGGCCCAGTCGGTGCCGACCTGGCGCATCTGCCGGGTCCAGGCGATCGCCGAGTCGACGGCCAGCTCGCCGTCCAGCTCGCCGGACCCGAGGTCGGTGATGCCGGCCTTCATCCCCTGCTGGACGATCCGGCCGCCCTCGCGCGCCAGCGGCTCGACGGTGTCGAGGTACTGGGCGACCGTCAGGGCGGGCACGGCGGCGCTGCCGTCGGCGCCCGGGGCGGCGACCTCGGTCGGCGACACCAGCGACAGCCCGACCATCACCACGGCGGCGATCACGCCGGCCAGCAGCAGGCTGGATCCCATGCGCGGGGTGGCCTCGGCCACGCTCATTCCTCCCCCTCCGCGGTCGTCGCCGCGACCTCGTCGCCGTCCTCGCCGTCGACCTCCTCGTCTGCCTCGCCCGCCTCGGGGGGTGCGGCGTCGCCGAGGTAGGCAGCGAGCACATCCGGCGAATCCGCCAGCTCGTCCGAGTCGCCCTCCACCGCGATCCGGCCGCGCTCCAGCACGTAGGCCCGGGACGTGTACTGCAGGGCGAGGTGGATGAACTGGTCGACCAGCAGGACGGCGGTGTCCTCCTGCCGGTTGACCTCGGCGATGACCTCGTACAGCTGCTTGACGATCAGGGGTGCGAGGCCCAGCGAGGCCTCGTCGACCAGCAGCACCTTGGGTTCGCTCATCAGCGCCCGGCTGACGGTCAGCATCTGCTGCTCGCCGCCGGACAGGGTCCCGGCGTTCTGCCGGCGGCGTTCGGCCAGCCGCGGGAACATCTCGTACACGGCCTCGCGCCGCCGCTTGTAGTGGGCCTTGTCCTTGCGGCACACCCAGTGGCCGAGGGTGAGGTTCTCCTCGACGGTGAGCTCGCCGAACAGCTCCCGGCCCTGGGGCATGTGGGCCACGCCGAGCCCGACGACCCGGTGGGCGGGCCGGCGCGAGACCTCCTCGTCGCCGATGAGGATCGATCCGGCCGTCGGGTTGTGCATCCCGGAGATGGCCCGCAGCGTCGTGGTCTTGCCGGCCCCGTTGGAGCCGAGCAGCGCCACCATCTCGCCCTCGTCGACGTGGAGGTGGAGCTGGTGCAGGGCCTGCACGGGCCCGTAGTGGACATCGATGCCGTCAACCGTGAGCATCAGGTCGTCTCCTGACCCATGCAGGCCAGCAGGGCGGCCGGCACGTTGGGCTCGTCTCGGACCTCGGCGCCATCGGGCAGCTCGATGGTCTGCGGTTCGCCGTAGGCGAACAGGTCGGTCGATGAGCGCAGTTCGACCGTCCCGCCGGGCACGGTCTCCTTCACGGTGAAGGCGATACGGCGCGGGAGGCCGTCGTCATCGATCCAGACGTCGATCGGCAGCGTCTGCTGCTTCTGCCCGCCTCCCAGTCCGGGGGCGGGTGCCTGCCCGGTCTCGTCCATGAGCCGCTCGAGGTCGGCGTGGACCCGCCAGTGGCGGGTCTCCACACCCCGCACCGTCTCGAAGCCCACGCCCTCGACGTCCCCGATGATCGCGCGCAGGAACTCGAAGGACTCCCGCGGGTCCGCCACGACCGCCTGCTCGCCCTGCAGTGCGCCCAGGTCGCTGCGCAGCCACACGGACTCGTCCGCCACCTTGAGGTAGTCGGCCTCCGAATCCATCACCATCCGGCACGGCATCGGATCGGGCTCGTCGCCGGGCCCGTCGAAGGTCATGGTCAGCTCACCCCGGTCAGCCTGCAGATCCACGGCGCCGGCGACGACGACCGAGATCTGTTCCTGCGTGCCGTCGGGGGCGTGCTGCACGATGACCTGCTCGCTCTCCACCCGGACCGTCGACTTCTCCCAGGCCAGGTCGACGGCCTGCTCGAAGTCCTCGACCGAACCGGCACATCCCGCGGCGAGGACTCCCGCGGCGACGGTCACCACCGCCGACCGCAGCACCCGTCGGGCTGTCGCGACGGGCACGCTTCGGCCAGCGTCGGGAGGCGCAATCGGCGTCCGCATCAGCGCGCCCTCCTGCCGGCCGGGTCCCGCTCGGGGGTGCCGTTGGAGCTGGCCTCGGCTGCCGCGACGATGTCCTCCTCGTCGCGCTCGTCACGCCGGATCACCCGGCGCCGCACCCGTCCCGGTGCCCCGCCGTCGTCGCCCGGCTCGTCGGTCGCCGCGGCATCCTCGTCGGGGGTGGCGTCCTCGTCGGCGCCGCCGATGTAGGCGGCGATCACGTCCGGGTCGCGCTGGATCGCGGCGGGGGTGTCGGCGGCGATGATCTTGCCCTGGTCCAGCACGTAGACGAAGTCGGCCACGCCGCAGACCATCGGGACGTCGTGCTCGATCAGCAGCACGGACACGCCGAGCGCCCGCACGCGGCGGACGATCTCGACCAGCCAGGCGGTCTCGGTGTCGTTGAGGCCGCTGGCGGCCTCGTCGAGCATGAGGATCTTGGCGCCGGTCACCAGCGCCCGGCCGAGCTCGACCATCCGCAGCACACCGAACGGCAGGTTCTGGACCGACTCGTCGGCGACGTCGTCGAGCCCGAGCAGCTGCAGCACGTCGTGGACCCGCTGGCGCGACTGCTGCTCCGCCGCCAACGTGCCGGGCCCGGCGAACAGGTTGGACACCAGCCCAGCGTCGTTGTGCAGGTGGGTGGCGACCAGCAGGTTGTCGAACACGCTGAGCTGCTCGAACAGCTGGATCACCTGGAACGTCCGGGCGACGCCGAGGCGGGCCCGCAGGTG
>CAZDIF010000128.1:0-6702 GCA_964505365.1 uncultured Actinomycetota bacterium | reverse complement strand
GACGAGCCACCCTTCCGGGAGCCGCCGGTCGCGGGCGACGAGACCGCGACGCTGCTGGGATCCCTCGAACGCCAGCGGGCGACGCTGGCGTGGAAGTGCGGCGGCCTCGACGCCGCCGGGATGCAGGCTCAGGTCGGCGCCTCGGCCATCACGTTGGGCGGGCTGCTCAAGCACCTGGCGCTCGTCGAGGAGGAGTACTTCTCGCACCGCCTGCACGGACGTGGGCTCGGTCCACCGTGGGACACGGTCGACTGGGACGCCGACCCGGACTGGGAGTGGAACTCGGCGGCTGACGACACGCCGGAGGACCTGATGACGCTCTGGCGTGACGCGGTCGCTCGCTCCCGCGCCCTGGTCGACGAGGTGCTGGCCAACGGTGACCTCGGCCAGCCGGCGGGGTTCACGTGGCCCGATGGGCGCACGCCCAGCCTGCGCCGCGTCCTCGTCGACCTCATCGAGGAGTACGCGCGCCACGTCGGCCACGCCGACCTCATCCGCGAGTCGGTCGACGGCCTCGTCGGCGAGGACCCACCGCCCTGACGCCGGCGACGACCTAGCGGGCCGGGGCTGACGCGACCGTCGGGGCCGGCTCGTCACCGGGGGCGAGGCAGCAGTCGACCGGGCAGGCGTCGTGCCACGGCGGCAGCGTCCCGGAGGCCTTCCGCTCGGCGTCCTCGGTGCGCTCCCGCACCAGGTCCACCAGCGCCTGCACGAACGCAGGGTGCGTGCCCACCGTGCCCGCCCGGGCCATCGGCAGGCCGGCCCGGTCGGCAGCCTCGCGGGCCTCGACGTCGAGGTCGTGGACGACCTCCATGTGGTCGGTGAGGAACCCGATCGGCGCGACCACGGCGCCGGCGCAACCCCGGTCGGCCAGGGCCTGCAGGTGGTCGCCCACGTCGGGCTCCAGCCACGGCACGTGCGGTGGTCCGGAGCGCGAGCAGTAGACGAGGTCCCAGCCACGGTCGTCGCCGAGCCGCTCGGCCACCAGCCGTGCGGTCTCGTAGTGCTGCATCGCGTAGTCGCAGTGCCGGGCCATCCGCAGCGGGATCGAGTGGGTGACGAACACCAGCCGTGCGTCGTCGCGGACGCCGTCGGGAAGCTCGGCCAGCGCGGCCCGGACCCGGTCGACCTGCGCCTCGACGAAGCCGGGGTGGTTGAAGAACACCCGGACCTTGTCGACCTCGACGTCGACGCCCGCCTCGTCGATGGCCCGGGCGATGTCCTCCCGGTACTGCCGGCACCCGGACCTCGACGAGTACGCCGCGGTCACCAGTGCCAGCAACCGCCGGTGGCCCGCCGCCGCGGCGTCACGCAGCGTGTCGGCGAGGAAGGGGGCCGAGTTGCGGTTGCCGAAGTGGACCGGCAGGTCGATGTCCTCGGCCGCGAAGCGATCCCGTAGGGCGGCGATCAGCGCGCGGTTCTGGTCGTTGATGGGGGAGCGGCCGCCGTGGGCGTGGTAGTGCTCGGCGACCTCGGCCAGCCGCTCCTCCGGCACGTCGCGCCCTGCCACGACCCGACGGAGGAACGGCATGACCTCGTCGGGTGCCTCCGGACCACCGAAGGACACGAGCAGCAGGGAGTCGTAGCCTTCTGCGGAGCCGGAGTCGTACGGGTCGTCGGCCATCGCGTGCCTCGACTTCCTCTACAGCTTGCGCAGGTGGACGCGCTCGACGACGTGATCGGGGCCCTTGCGCAGGATGACGTCGGCGCGAGAGCGCGTCGGGAGGATGTTCTCGCGCAGGTTCGGGCCGTTGATGCGGTCCCAGAGGTCCTCGGCGGTCGCGTCGGCCGCCTCGTCGCTGAGGTCCGCGTACCGGCGGAAGTACGAGCGCTCGTCGCGGAAGGCGGTCTCGCGCAGCGTCCGGAACCGGGACCGGTACCAGTCGCGCACGTGCTCCTCGTCCGCGTCGACGTACAGCGACAGGTCGAAGAAGTCGGACACGAACACCTGCGGCGTGCCCGGCCGGGCCACGCCGGTCTGCAGGACGTTGAGGCCCTCGACGATGAGGATGTCGGGGCGTTCGACCTCCTGGTAGCGGTCGGTGACGTCGTACACCAGGTGCGAGTACAGCGGTGCCTCCACCATGTCGGCGCCGGCCTTGACGTCGGCGACGAACCGCAGCAGCGCGCGCTGGTCGTAGCTCTCGGGGAAGCCCTTGCGGTCCATCAGGCCGCGGGCCTCCAGCACCTTGTTGGGCAGCAGGAACCCGTCGGTGGTGACCAGCTCGACCCGCGGATGGTCCGGCCAGCGCGACAGCAGCGCCTGCAGCACACGGGCCGTGGTCGACTTGCCCACCGCCACCGAACCCGCGATGCCGAGGACGAACGGGACCTTGTCGGCCGGTCCGCCGAGGAACACGTCGGTGACGCGGTGGAGGTCCTGGGTCGCCGCGACGTAGAGGTTCAGCAGGCGGGACAGCGGCAGGTAGACCTCGGCGACCTCGTCGAGGTCGAGCGCGTCGTTGACGCCGCGGAGGTGCTCGACGTCGTCCTGGTTCAGGGTCAGCGGCGTCGCCTGGCGCAGCTGTGCCCACTCGGCGCGGGTGAAGCTCACCCACGGGGAGATGGCCTCGTCGAGCACTGGGCGAACTCCGCGGGGTCGAGGACGTGCGGCGCGAACGCTAGCCGTGTCCGCGGAGCGTCCACACACCGGACAACGGTCGGCAGCGACCGTCAGGCCAGCGACGTACGCTGGCGCGAGTCGGCGCGAGGTGCCGCGCCCCCTCGACCAAAGGCGTGTGACGACGTGGCGCTGCCCAGAACCCCACGGCTGCTGCTGCAGCGTGCGGCCTCGCTGGTCCTGCTGGTCCTCGTGGTCCCCGCCCTCGTCGCCCTCGGGACGGTCGACGAGGACCAGTCGATGGTTGCCGGCGACGTGGCGCCGCGCACGGTCGTCGCGGACGAGACCATCACCGTCGTCGACCGGGAGGCCAGCGAGGAGGCAGCCCGCCGCGCCGCGCAGGAGGTCGAGCCCGTCCTCGTGCCGGACCCCGAGGCGCGCGCCGCCATCGTGGCCGACGTCCGCAACGTGTTCGCCACCGTCCAGGCGGCCCGCGAACCCGTCCCCAACCCGAACGGCGAGGGCCAGCGCGTGCCGTCGACCCGGCAGCAGATCGACACGCTCACCGAGGAGATCGACCTCCTCCCCGACGACGCCGTCGCCGCGCTGGTGAACCTGTCGAGCTCCGCACTGTCCCAGGTCGAGGCCGAGACCGTCGAGCTCGCCCAGCAGCTGGCACGCCAGTCGTTCACCTCCTCCGAGATGCAGCAGGAGGTCGACGAGCTGCTGTCGACCGAGCTGCCGGTCCGCTCCCTGCCCGGCAACATCGGCGAGGTCGTCGTCGAGCCACTGCTCAGCGCGGTCGCCCGGCCCACCCAGGTCATCGACGTCGAGGCCACCGAGGCGGCCCGCCAACGGGCCGAGGAGTCGGCGCCGGAGGTCGCCGAGACCTTCCTCGCCGGCGACCCCATCGTCGAGGCAGGCGACCAGGTCACGCCCCTGGCCGCGGAGGCCATGGACCAGCTCGGCCTGCAGGGGCGCGGGCCGGTGCAGAGCTTCCTGCGGGCGTTCGCCGCCATGGCGCTCGTGGTGGCCGTCGTGGCCGCCTACCTGTGGCGCCTGCAGCCGAAGGTGTGGTCCTCCGGTCGCAAGGTCCTCCTGCTGGCCTGCATCACGACCGGCTACACGGCCGTTGTGACCGGCATCGCCCTGCTGACCGGCTCCGGGTCGATCGCGTGGTGGTACCTGGCGCCGGCCGGTGGCCTGGCCATGCTCGCGGCGATCATGGTGCACCCGGTGGTGGGCATCTCGATGATGCTGCCGGCCGTGGTGCTCGTGCTCATCAGTGCTCCCGTCAGCAGCGGGGTCGCGGTGTACGTGGCGGCCGCGTCGCTGCTGGCCGCGCCGCTCGTGGTCAACCTCGGTTCCCGCAGCGAGCTGCGGTCGGCGACGCTGCGGGCCGCCGTCGCCATGCCCGCGATCGCCACCGTCACCGTGGCCGTGTTCGGTCCTCGTGACCAGTTCGTCGTGGCGCTCGGGGCCGCGGCGCTGGCCGGGGTGGTCAACGCCCTGCTCGTGCTGGGCGTCATGCCGTTCCTCGAGAACATCTTCCGGCTGCCGACCGTCACGGCATTGCTGGACCTCAACGACCGCAACCACCCGATCCTGCGCGAGCTCGAGACCAAGGCCATCGGCTCGTACAACCACTCCGTCATGGTCGCCTCGCTGGTCGAGCGGGCCTGCCGCGAGGTGGGCGCGAACGCCCTGCTCGGCTCGGTCTCGGCGCTCTACCACGACATCGGCAAGATCCGCCGGCCGCACTTCTTCATCGAGAACCAGCAGGGCATCGCCAACCCCCACGACGACCTCGACCCGGAGATCTCCGCGGTCATCATCCAGGAGCACGTCGTCGACGGCGTGAAGATGGCCCGGGAGTACCGGCTGCCCCCGGAGGTCGTCGCCTGCATCGGCTCCCACCACGGGACCATGGTGGTCAGCTACTTCTACCGCAAGGCCGTCGACGAGGCCGGGGGCCACGAGCACGTGGACCAGGACCACTACCGCTACAAGGGGACCAAGCCGCGCTCCAAGGAGGCCGGGATCCTCGTGATCGCCGACTGCTCCGAGGCCACGACGCGGGCGATGGCCATGGACCGGGGCACCCTGCCGCGCGAGCAGATCGAGTCGACCGTCGACTCGCTGCTGCAGGAGCGCGTCGACGACGGCCAGTTCGCCGAGTGCGACCTCACGTTCGACGAGATGCACCGGGTGCGGGACTCGATCGTCGAGGCGCTCGTCGGCATCTACCACCCGCGGATCGCCTACCCCGGCGCGGCCGGCAAGGACGACGAGGAACGGGCGCGTGCCGGCGCCGGTGGCGAACCGGGCGCCGCCGCCTGATCAGCGGGGTTCGGGACCCTCGGCGCCCAGCGAGAAGCCCGCGTCGAGGATCGCCGGCGAGTACTCCCGGAAGGCGATCATCGTCTCGCTGTCGACGATGCCGGGGACCTTGTCGAGCCGTCCGGTGACCACGTCGGCGAGGTCCTCGTTGGCCGAGACCCGCACCTTGCAGATGAGGTCCCACCGCCCCGTCACCGAGTAGACCTCGACGACCTCGTCGATCTCCGTGATGGCCCGGGCGGCCTCGGGGACAGCGTCCACGGCGACGTCGACGAGGACGAAGGCGGTGATCACGCGGCGTCCCTTTCCGGTGGGGCCGGGGTGCCTCCACGGTAGCCTGCCGGCGCGTCAGCGACGTGCGGTGGGAGACGGTGGACGGCGACGCTTCTGACTTCCGGTCCCGCGTGCTGCAGGTCGTCGCCGGGCTGGAGCCGGGTGCGCTCGTGACCTACGGCGAGGTGGCCGCGGAGGCTGGCCACCCCGGGGCGGCCCGCGCCGTTGGTCGCGTGCTGGCGAGCTGCGACGTGGCCGTGCCGTGGTGGCGGGTCGTGCCCGCGTCCGGCCGGCTCGCCCCGCACCTCCGGGAGCGCCAGGCCCGTGCCCTGCGGGCGGAGGGCGCGGACGTCGTGGACGGGCGGATCCGCCATGGGCAGCACTGACGGCACCGGCGCTACGGTTCGACGCGCATCGACGCCGAAAGGGCCCCACACGATGTGGGACGGCACGCTCCACCACCTCGAGCTGTACGTCCGCGACCTCGAGGTCTCGGCGGCGTTCTGGGGGTGGCTGCTCGCCCAGCTGGGCTTCGAGCCCCACGAGGAGTGGGACGAGGGGATCGGCTGGCGCCACTCGGCCGGTGGGCCGGCCGTCGTCCTGGTCGTCGCCCCCGACGGGGCGCGCGACCTCGATCGCCGGTCGGTGGGGCTCAACCACGTGGCGTTCTCGGTCCCGACCCGCGACGACGTCGATGCGCTGACCCGGCAGCTGCAGGAGCGGGGCGAGAAGATCCTGTACTCCGACCGCCACCCGTATGCGGGCGGTTTCGACCACTACGCGGTGTTCGTCGAGGATCCCGACGGACTCAAGGTGGAGGTCGTCGCCGCCGATGTGGGCGACTGACGCCGCGGGGCGCCACCCAAACGTGCGCTGAGCGCACACATGGGAGGCTCCGACGGCACCCGCGCGGGGGCCGCGGAACACCTGCGTTCCCGAGGCGTTGACCCTGATGCGTGACGGCAGGATACCCATCCCTCGTCGATCGGCCAGTGGCCCGCGCGGCCACCCCACCCGGACGTGTCCGTTCGCGCACCCGATGCCCGTCCCATCGCCGTGACCCGTGTGCGACGGTGGGAGAACCACCAGGCGCCACCAGACCCGGCGGCGGCGCCGCCCGCCCACCGCCCGCGGAGATCCCGTAGGCGCTCCCGCACCACCCCGCACCGACCCGCTGAACCGGCGGGACGATCGAGCAACCGCCCAGACACCCATTGGGCACCAGGAGGACAACGTGAGCACCGTCGACCTTCCCCTCACGGAAGTCGCGGTCGAGGAGCTGATCGAGCGTTCGACCGAGCGTGGGTTCGTCCTGCTCTCCGAGCTCCAGGAGATCTCGCAGCCGGAGAGCCGGCCCGACGAGGGCTGGCTCGAGGACGCCGTCGAGCGCGTCCGCCAGTCCGGGCTGCAGCTCATCGACGACGTCATGGACGACCAGCCCGACAACCTCGAGCCGGAGTCCGGCCACCTGACGACCGACCTGGTGCGCCAGTACCTCAACGACGCCGGTCGCCACGCCCTCCTCGACA
>CAZDIF010000127.1:3411-6723 GCA_964505365.1 uncultured Actinomycetota bacterium | reverse complement strand
CGGGCGGTGGCGGGGTTGTCCGTCCCGCATCCGGTGCAGCGGACGATCACCGCGCCGGGATCACCCGCTCGCCGGTTCCTGGCGTTTGCCCGGCTGTGAGATCCGGTCCAGGATCACCGCGATGATCAGCACCGCGATGCCCGACGTGCTGGCCAGAGCCAGGTCGTTCTGGCCGACCCCTCGCAGGATCGCCTGCCCGATGCCGCCCGCCGCGATCAGCGCGGCGATCACGACCATCGACAGCGACAGCATCAGCGTCTGGTTCAGGCCGGCCAGGATCGTCGGCTTCGCCAGCGGTAGCTGGACCTCACGCAGCAGCTGGAGGTCCTTGGTCCCGAAGGCGCGTGCCGCCTCCACCACGTCCTCGGGGACCTGACGGATCCCCAGGTTGGTCAGCCGGACCATCGGCGGCATCGCGAAGATCACCGTGACGATGACGCCCGGCACCGTGCCGACGCCGAAGAAGAAGATGGCCGGCAGCAGGTACACGAACGGGTGGATCGTCTGCATGGCGTCCAGGATCGGTCTGATGGCCTGGTCGACCCGGTCGTCGCGCGCCGCCCAGACCCCGAGCGGGAGTCCGAGGACGACGGAGAACACGACCGCGGTGATGATCATCGCGAAGGTGACCATCCCGAGCTCCCAGAAGTCCGGACCGAGGAAGCCCATCACGACGAGTCCGATGGCGGAGCCAAGGCCGATCTTCCAACCTCGGGCGTACCACCCGATCAGGAGGGTCAACGCGACCACGATGGGCCAGGGCAGCCACAGGAGGAAGCCAGAGAAGCCGTCCAGGAGGGTCGCGATCGGCCACTCGACGGCCTCGAAGAAGTCGTGCCAGTGGACCGACATCCACCGGATCGCCTCGGAGATCTTGGCGCCGACCGGCGGCAGGTTCTCGTTGAAGAACTCCGGGTCGTACCAGGGAGCCGCGGCCAGGACGTTCGTGAGTGTCGCGGTCGTCATGCGGTCACCACCTCCTCCGGCTCACCGCCACCCCCGGGCGGCTCGTACGGGCCGCCCTCGGCCTCGATGCCGGCGCCGAGAGGTTCGATGTGCTCGATCGCGCCGAGGCGGCCGAGCAGGTCCAGGGGATCGACGATGCCTTCGAGCTTGCCGTCGGGGCGGCCCAGGACGGCGACGGGCCAACCCTGCGCGCACAGCTCGTAGATCTCCGAGATGGACATGTCCCCGTAGGTGACGGGGAAGTCGCGGAGCATCACCGTCGACAGGTCCTGCAGTCCCTTGTCCTCGGCCTCGGCGACCTGCTTGCTGGTCACCAGCCCGACGGGGTGGCGGTCGTTGTCGACCACGTACAGCGCGCTCATCTCCAGTCCGCGGACCTTCTCGAGCGCCTGGCGGATCGTGGTCTCGCTCAGGCGCAGCACCGGGGCCTCGCTCATGACGAAGCTGACCTGCAGGACGCGTCCCTGGTCGACGTCCTGGACGAAGTCGGCGACGTAGTCGTCCTTGGGTTCGGTCACGATCTCGGTGGGGGTCCCGATCTGGACGAACCGGCCGCCCTTCATGATGGCGATGCGGTCGCCGATGCGCAGGGCCTCGTTCAGGTCGTGGGTGATGAACAGGATCGTCTTGCGCACCCGCTCCTGCAGTTGCATGAGCTCGTTCTGCATCTGGCGCTTGATCAACGGGTCCAGCGCGCTGAAGGCTTCGTCCATCAGCAGGATGTCCGGGTCGGTCGCCAGCGCCCGGGCGAGGCCGACGCGCTGCTGCATCCCCCCGGAGAGGTTCGCGGGGAGGTAGTCGCCCCACTGCTCCAGTCCCACGAGTTCGAGGGCGTCCTGTGCCGCCTCGTAGCGTTCCTTCTCGTCGACGCCCCGGACCTTGAGCCCGTACGCCGCGTTGTCGCGGACGGAGCGGTGGGGGAACAGGCCGAAGTGCTGGAAGACCATCCCGATCTTCCGGCGACGCAGGTCGAGCAGCCGTTCCTTGTCGAAGCTCATGACGTCGTCGTCGTCGATCCAGATGTGACCTGCGGTGGGCTCGATGAGCCGGTTCACGCAACGGATCAGGGTGGATTTCCCCGAACCGGAGAGCCCCATCACGACGAAGGTCTCCCCCTCGGCGATCTCGCAGGACGCGTCGGCGACGCCCACGACCTGGCCCGTCTGCTCCTGGATGTCGGCCTTCGGGGTGCCGTCGGAGATGAGATCGAGCGTGCGGCTGGTGTTGCCCCGCCCGAAGACCTTGGCCACCTCCTCGAGGCGGATCTTCGCGTCAGCCACGGGGCTCCCTCCTCATGGGTGGACGGCGCCCCGGGTGGTCGGCGCCCCGACCACCCCGGACGCGTCCGTCATCGACTCAGGCTGCGCCCCGAGCTTCCTCCAGCCAACCGTCGACCGCATCGCGGTTCGCCTCGATCCACTCCGACGCGTCCTCGGCGATGTCCGACTCCGCGTAGCTGTCCGCCTCGCGCATCTCGGCGTTCTGTGCCGCGATGTCGCCCAGCGGGATCTCGACCAGCTCGAACAGCTTGGCCGCCGCCGGGTTCGAGTCCAGGAACTCGTTGTTCGCCACGACGCGGATGTCGTTGGGGACCCATCCCATCTGGCACGGGTCGTTGGTGCAACCCTCGAGACCCTCGACCGTGGTCTGGCCCTCCTCCTCGGGCAGCTCCGGCGACTCGAGCCAGACGACGTCCTCGCCGGGCTTCAGCACGTCGACCGTCCAGTTCGGGGTCCACGTGTAGAACAGGGTCGGTTCCCCGCGCTCGACGCGCGCGACGGTGTCGGCCATCAACGCCGCGTACTGCCCGACGATCTGCTCGACGTTCTCGCCCCACGCGAGGTTGTCGATGTGCTCGGTGATCGTCTTGTTGCAGCCCCAGCCGTCGTTGCACCCGGTGAGGTCCGCGGTCCCGTTGCCGTTGTTGTCGAAGATCGCCGCGACCTCCGGGTCCTCGAGGTCGGCCATCGACGTGATGCCCTCCTCGTCGGCGGTCTTCTTGTCCATCAGGTACCCCTGGAGGGCGCCCGCCTCGACCTCGAAGCCGACCTTGCTCACGGCGTCGGCGACGGTCCCACCCCCTGGCACCTCGGTCTCCATCATCGGGTCGTGGAGGGGGAACCAGCCGTTCGCCCAGAAGTCCATCTCACCCTGTGCGAGTGCGGGGTAGAACAGGTCCGCGCCCAGCTCGTTGTTGGCCGGGTCGCTGACCGAGTACCCCAGCTCCTCGAGGAGCAGCTTGAAGATGTGGGACTGCATGTAGCCCGTGTCCCAGGTCGCACGGCCGACGGTCACCGACACGCCCTCGCCGGGCATCGCCTCGCCGTCACCGCCGTCATCCCCGTC
>CAZDIF010000127.1:0-3311 GCA_964505365.1 uncultured Actinomycetota bacterium | reverse complement strand
GAGGACCACACCGTGACCGTGAACCCGAACCCCGAGATCATGCTGTACACGCGCCTGCGGCGGTCACCGTTCTTCTACGGGTCCCGTGAGCACGGCGTGGCGATGTACAGCGTCTACAACCACACGTACCACCCCCGCCACTACGGCGATCCGGTGGAGGAGTACTGGAAGCTGCTGAACGGCGTGACGCTGTGGGACGTCGGCGTCGAGAAGCAGGTCGAGATCACCGGTCCCGACGCCTTCGATTTCGTCAACTACCTCGTGCCGCGGGATCTGACGAAGTGCGATGTCGGCCAGTGCAAGTACGTGTTCATCACCGGACCGAACGGCGGGATCCTGAACGATCCCGTCCTGCTGCGGCTGGGCGAGAACCACTTCTGGTTGTCCCTGGCGGACAGTGACATCCTGCTGTGGGCGATGGGTGTCGCGCAGGGCTCGGACTTCGACGTCGAGATACGGGAGGCCGACGTCGGCCCCGTCCAGGTGCAGGGGCCCCGGTCCAAGGACGTGATGGTCGACCTGTTCGGGGACCAGGTCCTCGACATCGAGTACTACTACCTGGGCGAGTTCGAGCTCGACGGGATGGACGTGGTCGTCTCCCGGACCGGGTACACCGCCGAGCTGGGCTTCGAGATCTACCTCCGCAACGCCGATCGGGACGGCGTGAAGCTCTGGAACACCGTCCTGGAGGCCGGAGAGCCACACGGCCTGGAGGTCATCGGTCCCTGCCACATCCGGCGGATCGAGGGTGGGATCCTGGCCCACGGCTGCGACATGTGGTTCGACACGACCCCCTTCGAGGTCGGGTACGGCTACGAGAACACCTGGATGGTGGACCTGGACCAGGAGGCCGATTTCATCGGGAAGGAGGCGCTGAAGAAGGTCCGTGACGAAGGCGTGTCCCGGAAGCTCGTCGGTGTCCGCATCGGCGGCGACAGCGTCGGCAGCTACAACGACGGCTCCATGATCGATTTCTTCCCCGTCCATCACGACGGGGAGCGCGTCGGACGCGTCACGTCCGCGTGCCACTCCCCGCGGCTCGAGCAGAACATCGGGTTCGCCAACGTGCCGATCGAGCTCAGTGACCTGGGTACCGAGTTCGAGGTCGAGACGCCGCCCAGCGGGCGCGTCCCCGCGACCGTCGTCGAGAAGCCGTTCATCGACCCCACGAAGGACACACCGAAACAGGACCTGCGCGAAGCGGTCACGACCGGCGGCGAGTGACCGGAGTGGGGAGACGGTCCGATGGGGCCCGAGGCCCGGGAAGCGCTCGAGGTGGCGCTGCGGAACGTCCGTTACGAGGTGATCCCGTTGGAGGGGATCGCCGAGGACGTCTCCGAGTACGTGCCGGACGGCGTGAAGATCACGGTCACGGCGTCGCCGAGCAGGGGTCTCGACGCGACCCTCGATCTCACGGAGCGCCTGGCCTCGGCCGGCTACCGGACCGTTCCGCACCTGTCGGCGCGCCTGATCGTGGACGATGCCCACCTGCGGGAGATCCTGGACCGACTGGAGGGCCTCGGGGTCGACGAGGTCTTCGTGATCGCCGGCGACGCGGAGGAGCCGCTCGGGACGTTCTTCGACTCGTTGGAACTGCTCGACCGGATGCGTGCGCTCGGACACCCGTTCGAGGCGATCGGCGTCGCGGGCTACCCGGAGAGCCACCCCTTCATAAGCGACGACCTGACCATCCAGGCCATGTGGGACAAGCGCCACGACGCGGCCTACATCGTCAGTCAGATGTGCTTCGACGCCGACACCGTCGTCGGGTGGGTACATCGGGTCCGTCGGCGCGGCGTGGAGCTCCCGGTGTACGTGGGCCTCGCCGGCGTCATCAACCGCCGGCGGTTGATGGGCATCTCCACGAAGCTCGGCCTCGGGGAGTCCGCGCGCTTCCTCAGCAAGAACCGTTCCTTCCTCAAACGGCTCCTCCTGCCGTTCGGCTACGACCTCGAGCGCTTCGTCGGGTCGTTAGCCCCGCACCTCGCCGACCCCGATCTGGCGTTGCGGGGGCTGCACGTCTTCACGTTCAACGAGCTCGAGGAGACCGAGCGGTGGCGGCGGGACGTCCTCGAGGGCCTGGACGTCCCCGGATGACCGCCGACGACCCGCACGGCACAGGAGGTACCGGATGAGCTTCCCCACGGATCTGGACATCGCCCGCGGGGCCGACCTGCAGCCGCTCCGGGAGGTGGCGGCGAACATGGGGATCCGGGAAGAGCTGCTGGAGCCCTACGGTCGCGATGTGGCGAAGATCAAGCTGGAGGCGGTCGAGGAACTCGAGGACCGGCCCCGAGCCAGGTACGTGGTCGTGACCGCGATCACCCCGACGCCGCTGGGTGAGGGCAAGACGACGACGACCGTCGGCCTCGGGCAGGCGTTCAAGCACGTCGGCAAGCAGGCCGTCATCGCGCTGCGGCAGCCCTCGATGGGCCCCACGTTCGGGATCAAGGGCGGTGCTGCGGGTGGCGGGTACAGCCAGGTCGTGCCGATGGAGACGCTGAACCTCCACCTGACCGGTGACATGCACGCGGTCACCGCCGCGCACAACCTCCTGGCCGCGATGATCGACAACCACGTCCACCACAGCGACGACTTCTTCCACGTCGACCGCCACAGCGTCACCTGGCGTCGCGTCCTCGACGTGAACGACCGCGTCCTGCGCAACCTCATCGTCGGCCTCGGGAGCCGGGGGGACGGCGTGATCCGCCAGACGGGGTTCGACATCACCGCGGCCTCGGAGGTGATGGCCGTGCTCGCGCTCGCCGGGTCCCTCCAGGACATGCGTGAACGCCTGGGGCGGATCGTGATCGGCAACACGGTCGAGGGCAAGCCGATCACCGCGGACGACCTGCGGGCCGCCGGGGCCATGACCGTCATCATGAAGGACGCGATCAAGCCGAACCTGCTCCAGACGCTGGAGAACACGCCGGCGCTGATCCACGCCGGCCCGTTCGGGAACATCGCCCACGGCAACTCCTCGATCGTGGCCGACCGGATCGGCATCCGCGGTGGTGACGTGCTCATCACCGAGGCGGGGTTCGGTGCGGACATGGGGGCGGAACGCTTCTTCAACATCAAGTGCCGCAACTCCGGGCTCGAACCCGACGCCGCCGTCGTCGTCGCGACCGTCCGTGCGCTCAAGTCGCACTCGGGTCGGCACGAGGTCCGAGCCGGCAGGCCGCTGCCCGATGCGATGGTCGAGGAGAACCCCGACGACGTGTTCGCCGGGGCGGACAACCTCCGGAAACAGGTCGAGAACGTCCGCCTGCACGGGGTCACCCCGGTCGTCGCGATCAACGCGTTCCCGA
>CAZDIF010000126.1:4871-6764 GCA_964505365.1 uncultured Actinomycetota bacterium | reverse complement strand
CAACGAGTTCGACTGAGGCGGGGGCGCGGGCCCGTATGCTCGCGGGCTCGCCCTCGACCTGAAGCCCCTCCGTGTCCGACCGTCCGCCGCTGCATCGTGGGCTGCGGCTCATCCGCCGCCAGCTCACGACCGCCCCCGTGCCGTTCGCGTGGGGCGCGCTCGGCACGTGCCTGTGGGCCGGGGCGGTCGTCGGCTCGGCGGCCGTGCTCGGCTGGGTCACCGACGACGTGCTGGTCCCCGCCGCCGAGCAGGGCCGCACCACCGCGGCCGCGGTGGGTGGCGCAGCGGCGGCCGTCGTCGGGATCGGGCTGCTGCGCGCGCTCGGCGTCGTGGGTCGTCGCTTCGGTGCGTTCGTCGCCCAGTACGACCTGCAGCGGCACGACCGACGGCTGGTCACGCGGCGCTACCTCGCGCTGCCGCTGACCTGGCACCGTCGCCACGCCACGGGGCAGCTGCTGTCCAACGCGTCGTCCGACATCGAGTCGTCCGCCCAGATCGCCGCACCACTGCCGATGGTGCTCGGGGCGTCGCTGATGCTCGCGATCACGGCCGTCTACCTCGTCGTCACCGACCTGTTCCTGGCGCTGATCGGGCTCGGCGTCGCCCCGATGCTCGCCGGGATGAACCTCTACTTCCAGAAGCGCCTGCAGGTCGTGGCCGAACGGGCCCAGCGGTCGCGGGCGGTGGTCTCCGAGGTCGCCCACGAGTCGTTCGAGGGCGCCCTGGTCGTCAAGACGCTCGGCCGTGAGCGACACGAGGTGGAGCGGTTCCGCGGGCACGCCGAGGGGCTGCGGGACGACAACATCGCGCTCGGGCGCCTGCGCGGGGTGTTCGACCCGGCGATGGAGGGCATCCCGAACATCGCCATCCTCGGGATCCTCGCCGTGGGCGCGTGGCGCGTCGACCAGGGCGCGCTGACCCCCGGTGACCTCGTCACGTTCGCGTACCTGTTCCGGCTGGTCGCACTGCCGATGCGGGTGTTCGGCTGGATGCTGGGGATCCTGCCACGGGCCACGGTCGGGTTCGAGCGCTTCGACCGGGTGCTGCACACCCGCGAGGACATGCCCTACGGGCGGGCCGGGGTGTCGGGCGAGGGTGGCGTGCCGGTGCACGTGGACGCCGTGACCTACGAGCACCCGGCCACCGTCGCCGAGGACCTGTCGGGCACGACGACCCTGGTCGACGCCGGCGACGGCGAGTCGCGCGGGGTCCACGAGGTCGACCTCGACGTGTCCGCTGGCACCACGATCGCGGTGGTCGGCCCGACCGGGGCCGGCAAGAGCACCCTCGCGTCGCTGCTGGTCCGGCTGCAGGATCCCGGAGCGGGTGCCATCCGACTGGACGGCACGGCGCTCACCGAGCTCGACCGTGACGAGCTGGCCCGCGGCGCCGTGCTGGTCTTCCAGGACGCGTTCCTGTTCGACGACACGATCCGCGAGAACATCACGCTGGGCCTGCCGGCCTCCGACGAGGAGGTGGAGTGGGCCGCCCGGCTGGCGCAGGCGCACGACTTCATCATGCGCCTCGACGACGGGTACGACACCCGCGTCGGCGAGCGGGGCGGGTCGCTGTCGGGGGGACAGCGCCAACGGGTGGCGCTCGCACGCGCCCTCGTGCGCCGGCCCCGCCTGCTGGTCCTCGACGACGCGACCTCCGCGATCGACCCTGCCGTGGAGCAGCAGATCCTGCGGGGCCTCCGGGACGCCGGCCTCGACACGACGACGGTCATCGTCGCCTACCGGCGTGCATCGATCGCGCTGGCCGACGAGGTCGTGTTCGTCGCACACGGGCGCGTGCAGGCCCGTGGCCGGCACGAGCACCTGCTGGCCACCGTCCCGGCCTACGCCGACCTCGTCCGCGCCTACGAGCGCGGCGAGGAGGTGCAGGCATGAG
>CAZDIF010000126.1:0-4771 GCA_964505365.1 uncultured Actinomycetota bacterium | reverse complement strand
GACGAGGGCGCCGGCCGGACGCTGGTCCGGGCCCTGCGCCTGTCGCCCGAGCTGCGGGTCGGCCTCGCCGGCACGCTCGCCCTCGCCCTGTTCGCCACGGCGGGCCGGGCCATCGTGCCGATCGTCATCCAGCAGACCCTCGACCGCGGGCTCGACGTCGAGGCCGGCGCGGTCGACGTGGGCTTCGTGGTGACGATGGTCGTGGTGGCGCTCGTGGCGGTCGTCGCCACGGCCAGCCTGTCCGCCGGGATGAACATCCGCCTGGCGACGGTCGTCGAGACGGCCCTGACCAACCTGCGGGTCCGCGCGTTCGGGCACATCCACGACCTGTCGATGCTGCACCAGGCCTCCGAGCAGCGCGGGGCGATGGTGTCCCGCGTCACGACCGACGTCGACGAGGTCAGCCGCTTCATGCAGTTCGGCGGGCTGAACCTGGTCACGGCCCTGGGCCAGCTGCTCGTGGCCGGGGCCGTCATGGCGCTGCTGTCGTGGCGGCTGGCGCTGGTCGTCGCGCTCGTCTGCGTGCCGTTCGCGCTCGCCGCGCGCTGGTTCCAGCTGCGCCTGACGGTCGCGACGCGTCGCGTGCGCCAGCGCCTCGGCGACCTGCTCGGTCGGCTCGCCGAGGTCGTCGTCGGCGCCCCGGTCGTGCGCGCCTACGGCATCGAGCGCCGCGCCCAGGGCCAGCTCGACGACGCCGTCGAGGAGCACCGCACCGCCGCCCTGCACATGGGCCGGTACTCGGTCAGCTTCTCGGCCACCAGCGAGCTGTTCAACGGCACGGCCACCGCCGCCGTCGTGGTGGCCGGCACGCTGCTGGCCGCACGGGGCTCGGTCACCTACGGGACGGTCGCCGCGTTCCTGTTCCTCGTCACGCTGTTCATCGAGCCGGTCCAGATGACGGCCGAGACGATCAACGAGGGCCAGAACGCCATCGCCGGGTGGCGGCGGGTCCTCGACGTGCTCGACGTCGCCCCGGACGTCGCCGACCCGGGCGAGGACGGCGAGGTGCTCGAGCCCGGGCCCGTCGGCATCCGGTTCGAGGACGTGTCGTTCCGCTACCCACGTCCGGGCGAGACCGCCTCCGAGGCGTCGGGCCCGATCGTGCTCCACGACGTCGACGTCACGATCGCCCCACGGACGAACGTGGCGGTGGTCGGCGAGACCGGGTCGGGCAAGACCACGTTCGCGAAGCTGCTGACGCGGCTCATGGACCCGTCGCACGGCCGGGTGCTGGTCAACGAGGTGCCGGTCGACCGGGTCCGCTTCGAGTCGCTGCGCCAGCGCGTGGTGATGGTGCCGCAGGAGGGCGCGCTGTTCGCCGGGTCGATCGCGGACAACCTCCGCCACGGGCGGGCGGACGCCACCGACGAGCAGCTCGAGCTCGCGCTGCTCGAGCTCGGCCTGGCGGACTGGCTGGAGGAGCTGCCGGCCCACCTCGACACGCCCGTCGGCGAGCGCGGGGCCAGCCTGTCGGCAGGGGAGCGGCAGCTCGTCGCGCTCGCCCGGGCCTACCTCGCCAACCCCGACCTGCTGGTGCTGGACGAGGCGACGTCCGCGGTGGACCCGGCCACCGAGATGCGCCTGCAGCGGGCGCTCGCGGGCCTGACCGTCGGCCGCACGACCGTCACGATCGCGCACCGGCTGTCGACGGCGGAGTCCGCCGACCGCGTGCTCGTCTTCGACGACGGACGGCTGGTGCAGGACGGCACGCACGCGCGCCTCGTCGACGAGGACGGTGTCTACGGGTTGCTGCACGCGTCGTGGCGATCCGGGACCAGCACGGACGGGTGAGACGAATCCATCTGTTTCGTCTTATGCTGCCGGTGGCCGCCATCCGAAAGGGCCAGTCGATGTCCGCAGTCGCGCCCGGCACCATCAGCATCCCCGAGGGCACCCAGGAGATCCCGCCCACGTCCACCGACGAGGTCGACGCCGCCGTCGCGACGCTGCGCGACAACGCCCGCCGGTGGGTCGAGACGGGCATCGAGGAGCGCCTCGCCATGCTCGACCGGGCGATCGTGGACACCCTCGACGCGGCCCCGGGGTGGGCACTGTCGGAGTCCGTGCACCGCGGGATCGACCGCGACTCGCCGCTGATGGGCGAGGGCTGGATCACCGGCCCGTACCCGACGATCCGCAACCTGCGGCTGCTTCGTGAGACCCTGCGGGACATCCAGCGGACCGGTCGGCCCCAGCCGCCGGCCATCCGCACCCGCCCCGACGGGCAGGTCGTGGTCGACGTCTACCCGACCGGGTGGCGGGACCAGCTGGCCCTGCCGGGCGTGTCCGGCGAGGTGCGGATCCGCCCCGACGTCAACCGGGCCCAGGTGGAGGCCCGCATGGGCCGGGTGTACCGGGGCGACAACGGCGACGGCGGCGTGACGCTCGTGCTGGGCGCCGGCAACGTCTCCTCCATCCCGCCGATGGACGTGCTGACCAAGCTGTTCGGCGAGAACCGCGTCTGCCTGCTGAAGATGAACCCGGTCAACGCGCACGTGGGCCCGCACCTGGCGCAGGCGCTGCAGGTGTTCGTCGACGCCGGGGTGCTGCGCATCGTCCACGGCGGCACGGACGTCGGCATCTACACGACCCAGCACGACGGCGTGGACGAGATCCACATCACCGGCTCGGACAAGACCCACGACGCGATCGTGTACGGCGTCGGCGAGGAGGGCGCCCGCCGCAAGGCCGCCGACGAGAAGCTCAACACCCGTCCGATCTCGTCCGAGCTCGGCAACGTCAGCCCCGTGATCGTGGTGCCGGGCCCGTGGTCCGACGCCGACCTCGCCTACCACGGCGAGTACATCGCCTCGATGCTGGTCAACAACGGCGGCTTCAACTGCATCGCCGCCCGCACGATCGTCACGCACGGGGCGTGGAACCGCCGCGAGGCACTGCTGGACGCGATCCGCGCGTCGCTGCAGGAGGCCGAGCAGCGCGTGCCCTACTACCCGGGGGCCCACGAGCGCTGGCAGGCGTTCGTCGACGCCCACCCCGAGGCCGAGACCTATGGCCCGATCGGGCCGGACCGGGTGCCGTTCACGCTGATCCCGCACCTCGACCCGGACGCGTCGGACGACATCTGCTTCACCACCGAGGCGTTCTGCGGGGTCTTCGGCGAGGTGGGCCTCGACGCGCCGCGCAGCGTCCCGGACTACCTCGAGCAGGCCGTCGACTTCTGCAACGAGACCCTGTGGGGGACGCTGTCCGCGTCGATCCTGGTGCACCCGGCGTCGCTGCGGGACCCGGCCACGGCCGCGGCGGTCGAACGTGCCATCGACCGGCTGGAGTACGGGTCGGTGGTCATCAACCAGTGGTCGGCCCTGCCGTACGGGACCGTGTCCATGCCGTGGGGCGCCCACCCCGGCCACACCGACCAGGACATCCAGTCCGGCCGTGGGGTGGTGCACAACACCTACCTCCTCGAGGACGTCGAGAAGTCCGTGCTGCGCGGGCCGTTCCGCCAGCCCGTCAAGCCCCTGCTGTTCCACAGCAACCGCAGCGCCGCCGCGCTGGGCCCGCTGCTGTGCGAGTGGGAGGCGACCCAGTCACTGGCGCTGCTCCCGAAGATGACCTGGCACCTCGTGCGAGGCTGAGGTCACCGCACCCGGTCGACCACCGCCCACGAGTCGGGGACCTTCGGCTCGGCGCCGCACGACACCGGCCGCGGGGGCAGGTCCGAGCGCAGCACGCGGATGGTGGCGATCTCGTCGTGCAGGCGCAGCCGCACCAGCGCGACGTCACCCTCGACGACGGTCTCCTCCACCAGCACGTCGTGGAGGCCGTCGAGGTCGTGCTGCTGGCGGACCCACACCTCCGCCGCCTGCACGTACCGGGGGGTGCCGGCACGACCCCGGAACCCGTGCAGGGCGATGCGGCCCTCACGGGCGGCAGCCATCGCGTCGAGCGTGGTCACCTCGTCCATGAACCCGTACACGGCGCCGGTGGGCAGCAGGATCACGCTGGGCGCGAACCGGTGGCCGCCGGTGTGGGAGGTCTCCCAGGTGGCGGACGGCTCCAGCCCGGCGACGGCCCGGGCCACGTGGATGCCCCGCTCGGCGCAGCAGGCGTCGCGGCGCGCGTGCGTGCACACGAGCACGACCGGGTCCGGGTGCGGCTCGCCCACGTCCGGGGGGACCGGCGACAGGGTCACGGTGGGGTCCACGCCGACCAGCTGTTCCACCGGCAGGGACAGCCGCCGCGCCCAGGGGGTCGCCCCGCCGTGCGCGAGCAGGATGGTGCGTTCCTCGTCGCGCGTCCGGTCCGGGCGCCGGATCGCCTGGTAGCGGATCGGGTGGTCGTCGATCGCGGCCTGCAGGTGGTCGACCACCCCGGCCGGCAGCGACCCCTGCGTCAGCGCGTCCCGGCCCCAGGGCACCGGGTCCTCCACCAGCAGCCAGCCGGTGGCCTCCGGCGCCGTGCCGGGCAGCGGCTCCGCGAGGTCCCGTGCGAGGGTCGCGCACGCGTCGGGGCGGTCGGGCACGTCCTCGAACCTTTCGTCGCCGCGGACCGGGGGCCGCGAGCGTAGGGTGCGGCGCGGCGCCGGTTGCCGGTCGACGGGCCTGCGGGTAGCCTGTCGCGGAAGCGGTGCCGTGACACGTCGGCACCGTTCGTCACGTCATCCACCTCGACGGCGCCGCGGCCGACCTCGCCGTGCGCGCTGCACACGACCTCCAGGAGGCCAGCCGTGTCGTACGCGGTCGTCGCCACGGGCGGCAAGCAGTACCGGGTCGAGCCCGGCCAGTCCATCACCGTCGAGAAGCTCGACGGT
>CAZDIF010000125.1:0-6798 GCA_964505365.1 uncultured Actinomycetota bacterium | reverse complement strand
TCTTCGAGCCCTGGTACGACGCCTACCGCGCCGACGTGGCCATCGCCGGCGGCACGCACCGGTCCGTGGGACTGCGGGGCCCCGACTTCGCCCTGGACGTCGACGCGCTGCGAGCCGCCGTCACCGACCGCACCCGCCTGGTGATACTCAACTCGCCGCACAACCCGACCGGTCACGTGTTCACGCGCGAGGAGCTCCAGCAGTTGGCGGCCGTGTGCCGCGAGCACGACCTCCTCGCGGTCACCGACGAGCCCTACGAGCACCTGGTGTTCGACGGGGCCGTGCACCACCCGCTGGCCAGCATGGACGGCATGCGCGAGCGCACCGTGTCGGTGTCGTCCGCGGCCAAGACCTTCGCCGTGACGGGGTGGAAGGTCGGCTGGATCCTCGCCCCGCCGGACCTGACCGAGGCCGTCCGAGCCGCCAAGCAGTGGCTGACCTTCACCAACGGCACCCCGTTCCAGGTCGGCGTCACGGCTGGCCTCCACCTGCCCGACGACTACTTCACCGCCCTGGGCGACGACTACGCGTCCCGGCGTGACCGGCTCTGCGAGGGCCTCGCCGACGTCGGGTTCGAGGTCCAGCCGCCCGGCGGCACCTACTTCGTCACCGTCGACGCGCGCGACGTCGGCTGGGACGACGGCATGGCCTTCTGCCAGCACCTGCCGAAGGCGGTGGGTGTCGCCGCCATCCCCGAGGTGGTCTTCCACGACGACGAGGAGGCGGGACGCCCGCTGGTGCGGTTCGCCTTCTGCAAGTCCCGCGGGCTGCTGGACGAGGGCATCCGGCGCCTGGGGGCCCTGAAGAGCTGACAGGCCGACGAGTTCGAGGAGGCATCGTGGCGCTGACCGTGGCCGGCATCCAGGCCGACACCGTCTGGGAGGACCCGAAGGCGAACTTCGAGCGCCTGCGGCCGCGCATCGACCGTGCGGTGGCGGCGGGGGCCGGCCTCGTGCTGCTCCCGGAGATGTACGCGTGCGGCTTCTCGATGGACACCGAGCGGACCGGCGAGCCGGTCGACGGCCCGTCCACCGCCTTCCTGGTCGACCGCGCCGCCGAGACCGGCGCGTGGGTGGGCGGGACCCTGCCCGAGCGCGGCGACGGTGCCGACCGCCCCACGAACACCTTCGTGCTCGCGGGGCCGGATGGGACGGTCCACCGCTATCCCAAGATCCATCCCTTCACCTACGCCGGCGAGGACGAGCACTTCGCCGCCGGTGACCAGCTCGTGACGGTCGACGTGGCCGGCGTCCGATGCAGCCTGTTCGTCTGCTACGACCTGCGCTTCGCCGACGAGTTCTGGCAGGTCGCGCACGACACCGACTGCTACCTCGTCCCGGCCAACTGGCCCGCCGCGCGCCGCGAGCACTGGACGACGCTGCTGCGCGCCCGGGCGATCGAGAACCAGGCCTACGTCGTCGGCCTCAACCGCGTCGGCGACGGGCGTCGGCGCGACGGCGGGCGGCTGCCCTACAGCGGCGACTCGATGGTCATCGACCCGCTGGGGCGTGTGCTGGCCACCGCGGCGGAGGTGGAGACCACGATGCTGGGCACCGTCGACCCGCAGGTCGTCGCCGACGTCCGCGCCCGCTATCCGTTCCTGCCGGACCGCCGCTGACCGGAATCGGTGAAAAGGCCGGCCGCGCGTGGCATGATCAGTGGGGAAGCGGCAGGAGGGCACGGCATGGCGCGCCGAGACCTGGCGCACCTCATGAGCATCCATCGGCGACTTGCACGGTCGGGGCACGACCTGCCCGTGCGGGCCTGGGACGGCACCGAGCTGGGGCCGGCGGACCGCGGGTACCGGCTGGTGCTCAACCGTCCGTCCGCGCTGCGCGAGATGCTGGTGCCGCCGACGGACCTGCAGGTCGGCGAGGCCTACCTCGCCGATGCCTTCGAGATCGAGGGGTCGATGGTCGAGGCCATCCGTGCCGTCGCCCGGCTGCGGGAGGGGCTGACCGCCTGGGACATGACCGCGCTGTCGGCGCACGTCCTGCAGCTGCCCGGCAGCCGGATCGACGCTGACGGCCAGCGCGTCCGCCTGCGCGGCCGACGCCACTCGAAGGCGCGCGACCGGGCGGCGGTGCGCCACCACTACGACGTCGACGTGGACTTCTACCGGCTGTTCCTCGACGAGCAGCTCGTCTACTCGTGCGCCTACTTCCTCGAGGACGACGAGGACCTGTCGGCCCCGCCGGATCCGATGGGCAGCGCACTCGAGACGGCCCAGGCGCGCAAGCTCGAGGTCATCTGCCGCAAGCTCGGGCTCCAGCCGGGCATGCGCCTGCTCGACATCGGGTGCGGATGGGGCTCGCTGGTGCTGCACGCCGCGCGCCACCACGGCGTCGGGGCCGTCGGGATCACCCTGTCGCCACGCCAGGCCGAGGTGGCGGACAAGCGCATCGCCGAGGCCGACCTGGGCGACCGCGTCGAGGTGCGCGTGGAGGACTACCGCGACGTCACCGGGCAGTTCGACGCCGTGGCGTCGGTCGGCATGGTCGAGCACGTCGGCACCGACCGGCTCGCCACCTACTTCGCCCGGGCCCACGAGCTGACCGCGCCCGGCGGACGCTTCCTCAACCACGGGATCACCACGGGCCGACGGCGCGAACCGCGTGACCTGTCCCGGGGCCGCGGGGCCGGGTTCGTCGGCCGGTACGTGTTCCCCGACGGGGCGCTGGTCCCGGCGTCGACCGCCGTCACGCACATGGAGGACGCCGGGTTCGAACTGCTCGACGTCGAGCAGCTGCGTCCCAACTACGCGCGCACCCTGCAGCACTGGACCGCCCGGTTGGAGCACCGCCGCGGGGAGGCGGTGGCGGTCGCCGGCGAGGAGACGTTCCGCATCTGGCGGGCCTACATGGCCGGATCGGTCGTCGGGTTCGAGTCGGGCGACCTCGGCATCGTGCAGACCCTCGGCCAGCGCGACGGCACGCCGCCGGTGGGCCGGCCGTGGGGCGCCCCGGTCACCAGCCCCCCGCAGTAGTCCGGGTCGCGATGGCGCGGCTGGGCCACCGGTCTGCCATCCTTGCGCCGGTGCGCCGCCGCGCACCCGTCGAGGATCACGGGAGTCCAGATGTCCGTTGCCATCGCGACCTGCTCGTTGCGTGACCTCGTCGCCACCGACGGCGATGACGACGCGCTGCTCGCCGCCCTGGCGGAGGTCGGCATCGACGCCCGCGCGGTCGAGTGGGACGACCCGGCCGTCGACTGGTCCGACTTCGAGGCCGTCGTCATCCGCACCACCTGGGACTACGCGGAGCGACGCGACGAGTTCATCGACTGGGCGCGCGCCGTCGAGGACGTCACGGCCCTGTGGAACCCGGCCGACGTCGTGCGGTGGAACACCCACAAGGGCTACCTCATCGAGCTCGAGGAGCGGGGCGTGCCCATCGTCCCCACCGCCTGGCTCGGGGCCGGCGACACGGTCGACCTGCACGCGCTGGCCCACGGCCGCCGCTGGGACGCCGTCGTCGTCAAGCCCGCGGTGGCGGCCGGGTCCCGCGGCCTTGCCGTCGTCGACACCCATCCCGGTGACGGGCAGGCGGCGCTCGACGCGCTCGTGGCGTCGCACGACGTGATGGTCCAGCCGCTGATGCGCCGCGTCGGTGCCGACGGGGAACTGTCGATCGTCTGCATCGACGGCCGGTACTCGCACGCCGTCCGCAAGACGCCGCGGGAGGGTGACGTGCGGATCCAGGTCGAGTTCGGCGGGACCTACGTGCCCGAGCGGCCGACCGACGACCTCGTCGCGCTGGCCGAGTGGGTCGTGGACGTCACCGGGCACGACCTGCTGTACGCGCGCGTGGACCTCCTGCCCGCCGATGACGGCACGTGGCAGGTCGGCGAGGTCGAGGCCACCGAACCGTCGCTCTACCTCGACCGTGTCGACGGTGCCGCCGCGCGGCTGGCCGGCGCCATCGCAGGGCGGCTCGACTGACCAGCGCGTACGGTCGCGCCACGACCGGCCACTTCGATCGGAGAGCCCATGCGCGTGGCAATCACCGGCAGCAGCGGACTGATCGGGCGGGCGCTGGTCTCCTCGTACGAGGCCGACGGCCACACCGTGCACCGGGTGGTGCGCGACCGGGACCGGGCGACCGGTGGGAACGTGTACTGGTCCGTGGCGGACGGCGAGATCGACCCGGCCGACCTCGACGGCGTCGACGCGGTCGTCCACCTCGCCGGCAAGCCGATCGAGCCACGCCACTGGAACGACGCCGAGCGGGCGGAGTTCCTCGAGAGCCGGACGCGTGGCACGCGCCTGCTGGCCGAGGCACTGGCCGCGTGCGACGACCCGCCCGGCGTGCTGGTGTCCCAGTCGGCCAGCGGCTACTACGGCAGCCGCGGCGACGAGGTGTTGACGGAGGATTCGGCGCCCGGGACGGGGTTCATGGCGGACGTGTGCGTGCAGTGGGAGGCCGCTGCCGATCCTGCCCGCGACGCCGGCCTGCGTGTCGTGCACTCCCGCACCGGCGTCGTCATGGCCGAGGGCGGACCCCTGATCGACACCGTCCGGCTGCCCTTCCGGCTCGGCGTGGGCGGGCGCGTCGGGTCCGGTCGCCAGTGGGTGCCGTGGATCAGCCTCGACGACGAGGTGCGTGCGATCCGCTTCCTCGTCGACCGTGACGACCTCGCCGGGCCGGTCAACGTCTGCAGCCCGAACCCGGTTCGCAACGCGGAGCTGACGACGGCGCTGGGGGAGGCCTGGCACCGGCCGACGCTGCTGCCCGTGCCGCCGTTCGCGGTGGGGCTGCTGTTCGGCAGGATGGGGCGGATGCTGGCGACCGACTCCCAGCGCATGGACCCGGCGGTGCTGCGCGAGGCCGGGTTCGCGTGGCAGGACCCGGAGCTGCGACCGACGCTGCGTCGCGTGCTCGGCGACGACGCGGCTGCATGAGCACCGTCGCCCCGGGTCCCGCCTCGGCGGTGCGGACGACGATCGCCGGGTCGTCGGCACTGTCCACCGCCGTGCTGCCGTACTTCCTGATCGGGGCGCTCAGCGTCACGATCCAGCGGGAGCTCGGCATCACCGAGACGGCGATCGGTGCGCTCGGCACGGTGCTGTTCCTCTCCGCGTCCGTCACCGCCACCCCGGCCGGGCGCCTGGTGGAGCGGGTCGGCTCGGGGGTCTCGCTGCGGATCGGTGTGGTCCTGTGCGGCGTGGCCGCTGCCGTCATCGGGATGCTGGCCAACCGGTGGTGGCAGGTGGCGCTGCCGATGGTCGCCGTCGGGTTCGGGATGGCGATGATCGACACCGGCGCCGCCCGGGCGTTCGCCGACCGCGTCCGGTCCGAGCGGCAGGGCGTCGCCTTCGGCATCAAGGAGGCGTCGATCCCGACCGCCTCCATGCTCGCCGGGCTGTCCCTGCCGACGGTCGCCGCGCTGCTCGGGTGGCGGGCGACGTTCGTGGCGGCACTGGGCGTCGCCCTGCTGGTGCTGCTCGTGGTCCCGTCGCCGCGTGCGCTGCGGCGGACCGGGGACGATCCCGTCGCCGGTGTACCGCCGGCCCGGGTCGCGTCGGCGGGCGTGGTGCGTTTCGCCGCCGGTGTCGGGCTGGGGACGGGTGCGGCGACGGCCTCCGCGACGTTCCTCGTGCCGGCCATGGTCGACCGCGGCATGACCGGGGGCGCGGCCGGGATCGTCCTGGCGGTGGCGAGCCTGGCGGGCGTGGGCATGCGCGTGGCGATGGGGTGGCTGGCCGACCGCGAGGGCGCCCGACCCGTCCTGGTGCTGGCCGCGCTCCTGGGTGCCGGTGCCGCCGGTGCCGCCATCCTGGCCGTCGACGTGCCCGCGGTCCTGCGGGTGCTCGGGGCCGTCGTCGTGATCGGGGCCGGGTGGGGCTGGACGGGGCTGGCGTTCCTGGCGGTCGTGCGTGCCAACCCGGACGCACCCGCCGCTGCGGCCGGGGTCGTGCTGACCGGCCTGGGGGCGGGCGGTGCGCTCGGGCCCCTGGCCTTCGGGACCGTGGCCGACCGCGTCTCGTTCGGTGGCGCCTGGATGCTGGTGGCGGTGGTCCTGGCGGTCGCCGCGGTCACGGTGCGGACCGCTCGCGGGCACCTCGAGGTTGGTCCGGTGGACACCGGTCGGGGGGACTGACGGGCGCTCCGGACCCACGTACGGTGCAAGTGTGTGGATGAAGGGCAACCCATGAACGTGCCGGTCGCCGCCATCACGGACGTCGGCCGAGTTCGCCAGCGCAACGAGGACCAGGCCGTCCTCGGAACGCGACTGGTCGGCGGGCCCAGTGAGGAGCACGTCACCGACCTGGTCGTGCCCGCCGTCGTGGGTGTGCTCGACGGGATGGGCGGCCACCCCGCCGGTGACGTCGCGTCCCGGCTGGCCGCCGAGGTGCTCTCGGAGGCCACGCCCCCCAGGGCGACGGAGGACATCGAGGAGCTCGTCGACGCCATGCAGGGGCGGCTGTACGGGGTGATGGCCGAGCAGCCCGAGACCCGGCGGATGGGCACCACGGTCGTGCTGGCGTCGGTCCTCGACGAGCGTCGGGCCCTGGTCGCCGGCGTCGGCGACTCGACCGCCTACTGGTTCGACGAGGACGGGCTGGACCTCGTGGTCGCCGAGGACCGCAGCATCGCCGGATGGATCACCCAGTGCATCGGCGGCACCGCGGCCCGTGACCAGCTGCGGCCGCACGTGGGCGAGGTCACCGGACCGGGCCGCCTGCTGCTGTGCACGGACGGCGTGGCGGACGTGGTCGACCCCGCCGACGTCGAGGCGATCCTCCGTGACGCGGTCAGCGTCAAGGACGTCGTCCACGACCTCGCGGACCGGGCGCTC
>CAZDIF010000124.1:0-6866 GCA_964505365.1 uncultured Actinomycetota bacterium | reverse complement strand
AGGTACAGCACCAGCAGGCCCAGCGAGGCGAGGATGGCCACCCCGAAGGCCAGCGCCGCCCAGCGCGTGGCACGGTCCTCCCGTGCACGCTGGTCCTGGACGCGGTCGGCCTGGTCACTCATGGGTGCCCTCGTCGCCCGCCTTCTCGCCGAGCAGGTACATCACGATCCCCAGCAGCCCCAGGCCGACCAGCCACGCGATGAAGCCCTCGGTCACGGGCCCGGACCGGCCGATGGACAGTCCGCCGGGGGACTCGCGGTCGCGGAGGTTCATGACCCAGGCCGTGACGGCCTCGAGGTCCTCCTGGTCCATGACGTCCTGCGAGAACACGGGCATCACGCCCGGTCCGGACCGGATGGCCTCGGCGATCTCGATGGGGCTGGCCACGTCGAGGTTGGACGAGACGTCGTTCTGGCCGACGGCGATGCCGGCGGCGGTGGGGCCGTGGCAGGCGGCGCAGTTGGTGGTGAAGAGCTCGAGCCCACGGCCGAGGTCGGCGTCCTGCCAGCCCTCGATGTCCGGGATGGGGGCGCCCTGGCCGTCCCCGAAGGTCGTCACATAGGCCACGAGGGCGGCGCGGTCGGTGTCGTTGTACTCCGGTTGGTCGCGCCGCAGCGGTGCGTGCTGGCTCTCGGCCGGCATGCGGCCGGTGCGCAGCATGAAGTCGACGGACGCCGCCCCCACGTCGGTCAGCGGCGGTCCGCCGGCACGGCCCTCCTGGTCGAGGCCGCGGCCCCGGTCGCCGTGGCAGATGGCGCAGTCCTGGCCGTACAGCTGCTCGCCACGGGCGAGCAGGTCCGGGTCCGCCGTCGGCTCGTCCTGGGCGAGGGCGATCGCGACGTTCACGACCCCGACGAGCACCAGCACCAGCACGCCGAGGCCGGCTCGGCGCAGGTGGACGCGGTGGCGGGGTGGGGTCACGGCGGGCCTCGTCGGCGGTCCGCGCGGAGGCTACTACGACCCGGCATTGCCCGACCGGTCAGGGCCGGTGGTGCCCGCGTCCCTGCCGAGCCGCTCCATCATCGCGGTGCCGGTGTCCAGGAATCGCAGCAGCTCCATCGGCAGCGGGAAGATGAGCGTGGAGTTCTTCTCCGCCGACACCTCCAGCATGGTGGACAGGACCCGCAGCTGCATCGACCCCGGCGAGCCGGCCATCACCTCGGCGGCCTCGGCCAGGCGCTTGGCGGCCTCGAACTCGCCCTGGGCGTGGATCACCTTGGCGCGGCGGTCGCGCTCGGCCTCGGCCTGCCGGGCCATGGCCCGGCGCATCGACTCGGGCAGCTCGACGTCCTTGACCTCGACCAGCGTGACCTTCACGCCCCACGGGTTCGTCAGGTCGTCGATGATGGCCTGCAGCTGGTCGTTGATCTCGTCGCGGTTGATGAGGATCTCGTCCAGTTCGACCTGCCCGAGGATCGACCGCAGGGTGGTCTGGGCCACCTGGCTGGTCGCGAACAGGTAGTTCTGGACGTTGACGACGGAGCGGATGGGCTCGGTGACGTTGAAGTAGGTGACCGCGTTCACGCGGATCGTCACGTTGTCCTTGGTGATGACGTCCTGCGGCGGGATGTCCATCGTGACGGTCTGCAGGTTGACCTTCACCATCTTGTCGATGATCGGCACGATGAGGAACAGGCCGGGGCCCTTCGCGCCCACGACCCGGCCCAGTCGGAAGATGACGCCGCGCTCGTACTCCTTCACGATCCGGACGGCAGCGATCAGGATGACGAGGAGCAGGGCGAGGACGATCGCGAACGGCAGGAACGAACCCATGGGGCCTCCGGTGGTCTAGGTGCGGTCAGGGTGGCGAGGGGCGACGACGAGCTCGAGGTTGTCGTGGGCGACGACCTCCACGGTGTCGCCGTCGGCGAGGTCGGCGGCGTCGTCCTCCGTGCGGACGCGCCACCACGTGCCGTCGATGCGGACGCGCGGCTCGCGGTCACCCGTGTGGACCGTCGCCGTCCGGCCGACGATGTCCTCTGCGACACCGTGCCGGCGGACGCTGCGCGTGCGTGCGGCGGCGACGCCGATCAGCACCGCGAGTCCCGCGGTGACGACGACCGTCGGCAACAGCACCGCGAGGTCGATGCTGATCCCGGTGGCGCCGGGGAACAGCATCAGGCCGCCGACCAGCAGCGCGACGGTCCCGCCGGCGGCCGCCACGCCGATGCCGGGCACGAAGATCTCGACCGTGAACAGCACGGCGGCCACGACCAGCAGGGCGAGCCCGGCGAACTCCACCGGGAGCGCGGCGATCCCGTACAGGCCCAGCACCAGCGCGATCGCGCCGGTCACCCCGCCGGCGCCGACCCCCGGGTTCGCGATCTCGTAGATGATCGCCAGCGTCGACAGGCTGAGCAGGAGGAACGCCACGTTCGGGTTCGCCAGGCGCTGGAGGATCGCGCGCGTCCACGACATCGACAGGTCCTCCACCGGGGCGTCGGCGGTCGCGAGCGTCACGGTGCGGTCGCCGGCCAGCTCGACCTCGCGGCCGTCGATCGCGTCCAGGAGCGCGTCGAGGTCCGCGACCCGCAGGTCCACGGCCCCGATCTCCACGGCCTCTGCCGCGGTGACCGACCGGCCGTCACGGACGCTGTCGACGGCGAAGTCGACGTCACGGCCGTGGGCCTCGGCGATGGCCTCTGCGTAGGCGGCGGCGTTGTTCACGACCTTGTCGCCGACCTCGCCGCCCTCCATGTCCACCGGCGTCGCCGCGCCGATCGTCGTCGTCGGTGACATCGCGGCAACGTGTGCGGCCATGGTGATGAACGTCCCGGCCGAGCCGGCGTCGGCCCCGGCCGGCGTGACGTGCACCGCGATGGGGACCTCGGCGTTGAGAAAGGTCTGGACGATGTCGCGCATGGACGTGACCAGGCCGCCGGGCGTGTCGAGCTGGATGACGAGCAGGGCCGCCTCGCGGTCGGACGCCTCGGTGACGGCATCCTCGAGGTGGTCGGCGATCACTGGGGTGATGGCGCCCCGCACCTCGGTCACGAGCACCGGGGCCACGGCTCCCTGGCCGGCTGCCGATCCCGCGCCGGACAGCACCACGAGGATCGCGAGGCCGGCTGCCAGCAGCAGCCGAACCAGGGTCGCGGATCGCGCACGGGACGGTGACACGCCCCCATGATGACGCATCTGGCGTGTGACTGCTGCGACGTGCGACCCCGGCGGCCTATCGTTCCTGCCCCCTCCACGTCTGGATGCCGCATGCCTGCTGCCGCTGCCGACGCTGCCCCTGCCACCCAGCAGAACGGCGTCGCCGTCCGTGTCCGCGCGGCCGTCCGTGACTTCGGTGACGGTCCCACCCGCGTCCGTGCCGTCGACGACATCGACCTCGACGTCGCGACCGGCGAGTTCGTCGCGGTGATGGGGCCGTCCGGCTCGGGCAAGTCGACCCTGCTGCACTGCATGGCCGGCCTCGACCGGCTGACCGAGGGCAGCGTCGCGATCGGCGGGACCGGCCTCGACGGGCTCGACGACCGCCGCCTCACCCTGCTGCGTCGCGAGCAGGTCGGCTTCGTGTTCCAGGCCTACAACCTCGTGCCGACGCTCGACGCCCGCGCCAACATCACCCTCCCGATCGACCTGGCCGGGGCCCGGATCGACCAGGCGTGGTTCGACCAGGTCGTCGCGGTCCTGGGCCTCGCCGACCGCCTCCACCACCGGCCGGCCCAGCTGTCCGGGGGCCAGCAACAGCGTGTGGCGGCGGCGCGGGCACTGATCACCCGGCCCACGGTGGTGTTCGCGGACGAGCCCACCGGGGCGCTCGACTCCAATTCCTCCGCCGAGCTGCTGGCCTTCCTCCGCCGCGCCGTGGACGACTTCGGGCAGACGATCGTCATGGTGACCCACGACCCCGCGGCGGCGGCGCACGCCGACCGGATCCTGTTCCTCGCCGACGGCCGGATCGTCGACGAGCTGGCCGCCCCGGACGCCGATGCCGTGCTGGACCGGATGAAGCGCCTGGAGCATTCGGCGCCCGACGACGCCGCCGCGTCGCGCTGAGCATGTTCCGCGTCGCGCTCGCGTCCGTCCTCGGGCACAAGGTCCGGCTCGCGCTGACCGCCCTCGCGATCGTCCTCGGCGTGGCGTTCGTGTCCGGCAGCTTCATCCTCACCGACTCGATGGACCGTGCCTTCGGCAACCTGCTGACCGAGGTCAACGCCGGCACGGACCTCTACGTCAACGGCGTCGACGAGGTCGACCCGGGCCCCATGGGCGAGCAGCCCGGGCTGGGGATGACCGTCCCGGCGTCGGTGCTGGAGGAGGTCCGAGGCGTCGACGGCGTGGCGCAGGCCGTGCCGGGCGTCGAGGGCATGGCCCAGGTGGTCGGTCCGGACGGCGAGGCGACCGGCGGCATGGGCCCGCCGACGTTCGCGGTGTCGTGGAGCGGCCCCGACGAGCCCGGCCCGCTGACCCTGCGCGAGGGCCGTGCCGCGTCCGGGCCGGACGAGGCCACGATCGACGCGGCGACCGCCGGCTCGATCGGCTACGCGGTCGGCGACCGGATGCCCGTGCAGTTCCGCAGCGGCGTCCGGGAGTTCGAGATCGTCGGCGTGACCGGGTTCGGGGACGCCGACAACATGCTGGGCGCCACGATGGTGACGCTGGACCTCGACACGGCCCAGGACGTCCTCGACATGGAGGGCGAGTTCTCGACGATCACGGTCGTCGGCGACGGCCAGGTCCCGCCCGAGGACCTGCGCGACCGCGTCGAGGCCGCACTGGACAGCGACGTGGTCGAGGTGGTCACGGCCGAGACGCAGCAGGCGGCCGACCAGCAGGCGATCTCCGAGGGGCTCGGCTTCTTCACCACGGCCCTGCTGGCGTTCGCCGGCGTCGCCGTGTTCGTGGGGATCTTCCTCATCGTCAACACGTTCTCCATCATCGTCGCCCAGCGCACCCGTGAGTTCGCGCTGCTGCGGGCGGTCGGCGCCAGCAGCCGACAGGTGCGCCTGGCCGTCACCGTCGAGGCGCTGGTCGTCGGCGTCGTCGCCGGTGCACTGGGGCTGGTGGCCGGGATCGGGCTGTCGACCCTGCTGCGCGTGGTGCTGGACGCCGCGGGGATCGGCCTGCCGGACGGTGGGCTCGTGGTCGAGCCCCGCACCGTCGTGGTCGCCATGCTCGTCGGCGTCGTCGTGACGGTGCTGGCGGCACTGGCGCCGGCTCGCCGCGCCTCGCGCGTGTCACCGATGGAGGCCCTGCGGGAGGAGGTCAGCACGTCCGCCGACGGTGGCGTCGGCGCCTGGCGGACGGTCGCGGGCGTGGTGATGGCCCTCGTCGGCGCGGCGGGCCTCGTGCTCGCGCTGGCCGACGTGGCCCCGCAGCCGCTCGCCGTGGCGGGCGCCGGTGCGGCCCTCGCGTTCGTGGGCGTCTCGCTGCTCGCACCCCACCTCGCCGCTCCCGTGTCAGCGGTGGTCGGGGCGCTACCGGCGCGCCGTGGCCTGTCGGGCCGGCTCGGGCGCAACAACGCCTCGGGCAACCCGCGCCGGACGGCGGCCACCGCGTCGGCGCTCATGATCGGCGTCGCGCTGGTGTCGTTCGTGTCGATCTTCTCCGCGTCGGCCACGGCCTCGGTCAATGCCCTGTTCGCCGACCAGCTCGGCTCGGACTTCGTGGTCACCGCCACCGGGTTCGGGCCGAACGGGGTCCCACCGGCCGTGGCGGAGCAGCTGCAGGATCGGCCCGAGCTCGGTGCAGTCAGCCCCGCCCGGGGGGTGTTCGTCGAGGTCGACGGCGAGTCGACGAGCATCCTCGGGGTCGAGGGCGAGGTGATCGAGGAGCTCGTCGCACTCGACGTCGTCGAGGGCAGCGGGGCAGACCTCGACGAGGGCGTGATGGTCCACCAGGACCTGGCGGACGCCGAGGGCCTCGCGGTGGGCGACACCACCGAGATCACCTTCCGCGCCGGCCCGGAACAGCTTCCGGTGGTCGGGATCTACGCCAACCGGGAGCTGGTCGGCACCGACCGCCTGACCGACGTCGGCCTGCTCGCGGACCTCGGGGCCGAGGGGATCGACACCTTCGTGTTCGCCAACGCCGCCGAGGGGGTCGACGCCGCGGCCGCGCGGCAGGCCGTCGACGACGTGCTCGAGCCGTTCGCCGGTGTCCAGGTGCAGGACCAGACCGAGCTGGTCGAGTCGCTGCGCGGCCAGGTCGACGGGCTGCTCAACATCATGATCGGGCTGCTGGCACTCGCGCTGCTGATCGCACTCGTCGGCATCGTCAACACGCTGGCCCTGTCGGTGTTCGAGCGCACCCGCGAGATCGGGCTGCTGCGTGCCGTGGGGATGACGCGGGGGCAGGTGCGCTGGATGGTCCGGTGGGAGGCCGTGATCGTGGCGGTGTTCGGGTCGCTGCTGGGCGTGCTCGTCGGGTCCGTCTTCGGATGGGCGCTGGTGAACGCGTCGGCGGAGTCCGGCCTGCAGGTCCTGGAGTTCCCGGTGACCCGGCTGGTGGTCTACGTCGTCCTGGCCGGCCTGGCGGGCGTGGTCGCGGCGGTGTTCCCGGCCCGTCGTGCCGCACGCCTCGACGTGCTGGAGGCGGTCACGACGGAGTGAGCCAGCCGCGTCGGTGTGGGTGCGGCAGACTGGCGGGCGTCCTCGACCACGGAGTCCCGCCCATGATCGCCGCCTTCTCGATCACGCCCCTCGGTGCCGGCGAATCCGTCGGCGACCTCGTCGCCGAGTGCGTCGGCATCGTGCGCGCCTCCGGGCTGCAGAGCGAGACCAACGCCATGTTCACCAACGTCGAGGGGGAGTGGGACGAGGTGATGGACGTCATCCGGCAGTGCGTGGACCACGTGGCTGCCGTCGCCCCGCGCGTGTCGGTCGTCGTCAAGATCGACCACCGGCCCGGCGTCG
>CAZDIF010000123.1:5341-6880 GCA_964505365.1 uncultured Actinomycetota bacterium | reverse complement strand
TCGAAGACGCCGATGGTGTTGCCCTCGGTGTCCCGGAGGTAGGCCGAGTAGCCGATGCCCGGGATCTCCTGCCGGTCCAGGAGGACCTCCGCGCCGGCATCGCGGGCCGCGGCGACCGTCTCGTCGACCGACGCCACGCCGACGATGACGACGGGGGTCGCGTGGACGTCGCCGCGACCGATGAGCGCACCGTCCACCCCACGCTCGTCCTCGGCACCCGCGGTCACCAGCCAGTAGGGCTGGCCCTCCCAGCCCTGGATGTCCCAGTCGAACACCTCGCCGTAGAAGGCCCGAGCCCGCTCGGCATCGTCAACGGGGATCTCGAAGTGCACGACCTTCGGCATGCTTGCCCCTCCTGTGTGATTCGTCGAGCATACGCACGTCGGCGATGTCGAGAAGGGCCCGGCTCGACGTGCAACGATCGGGCGGCCGAGGAGTGGATGTGCGGATCAGCGACGAGGAACGCCGTCGGCGAGTGGTGCGTCGCCACCACCTGGCACGCACGGCCGATGAGGTCCTCGACGTCGTGCGCGGGGTGTCGGCCCTGCACTCGAGCGACCCGCTCACGCCGCATCTCGGTGCCCGGGCCCGGCTGCCTTCCTACGAGCCGGCCGACCTCGACACCGAGTTGTGTGACGGGCGCCGCCTCTGGCGGCTGCACGCCATGCGTCGCACCCTGTTCGTGGTCCCGGTCGAGGACGCGCCGGCCGTGGTGGCGGGTGCCACCCGCGACGTCGCCCGGCGGGAGCGGCGCCGGCTGGCAGGATGGCTCGAGGCCGAGATGGCCGCCGATCGCGTCGAGCCGTGGATCGACGCGGTGACCGAGGCGGTCGTCGACGCCCTCGGCGACGCGGAACGCTCCACCACCGAGCTGGGCGAGCTCGTCCCGGCGCTGCAGCAGGAGATCACGCTGGGGTCGGGCCGGTGGGCGCAGCGCTCGAAGGTCTCGTCGCGGTTGTTGTTCCTCCTCGCCATGGATGGCCTGGTCGTGCGGACCCGTCCGGCCGGCACGTGGCGGTCCAGCCAGTACCGATGGGCGCGCGCGAGGTCCTGGTTCGGTGCGGACGTCGTCGACCGCGTCGAGCGTGCCGACGAGGACGAGGCCCGCGTGGAGCTCGTCCGGCGCTACCTCGCCCGCCACGGGCCGGCCACCGCCACCGACGTGCGCTGGTGGACCGGGTGGGCGAAGGGGGTGACCACCCGCACCCTCGCCGCGGTCGACACGGCGACCGTCGAGCTCGACGGCGACGAGCCCGGCCTGGTGCTGGCCGACGACCTCGAGGTGGACGGGCCGTCGTCCACGCCGGTGGCCGCGATGCTCCCCAGCCTCGACCCCAGTGCGATGGCATGGAAGGACCGCGCCTGGTACCTCGCGGACCACCAGTCCGCGCTCTACGACACGAACGGCAACTCGGGGCCGACCGTCTGGGTCGACGGCCGCGTGGTCGGCGGGTGGGGCCAGCGCCCCGACGGCGAGGTGGTGTACGAGCTGCTCGACGGGGTGCCCGACGCGGCACGCGACGCGATCGACGCCGAGGT
>CAZDIF010000123.1:0-5241 GCA_964505365.1 uncultured Actinomycetota bacterium | reverse complement strand
CGGTCGACCTCGACACCGCGGACGTCGTGGTCGTCACGGAGGAGATGGCCTTCGTCGACCCGCCCACGCAGCTCGACGCCGGCGACCTCACCATCGGCCTCGACAACCGGGGCGACGCCCGCCACGACGTCACCATCGAGAACGTCGGCACGGTCGCGGACGCCCGCGGCGGAAGCCAGGACCTCGGCGAGGTGACGCTCGAGCCCGGCACCTACACCGTCTTCTGCTCGCTGCCCGGCCACCGCCAGGCGGGCATGGAGTACGAGGTGACCGTCCGGGCGTAGGCGTCCGTCAGGCGCCGGCCTGCCAGAGGTGGGCCGCGGCCGTCGCTCGCCACGGCGACCACGCGGCCGCGGCGCCGGCGAGGTCGATGCCCGGAGCCAACTGCTCGACGGCGCGGTGCAGTCCGAGGTCGCCGGTCGGGAAGGCGTCGCGTTCGCCGAGTCGCAGCGCCACGTACTGGGCCGTCCACGGCCCGATGCCGCGCACGGCGGTCAGCTGCCGTTCGAGCTCGTCCAGCGGCACGCTGCCGTCGAGCACCACGGTTCCGTCGAGCACGGCCGTGGCGAGGTGGCGCAGCGTGCGGGCCCGGGAGCCGGTCAGCCCGATGCCGTCCAGGTCGCCGTCGGCCACCCCGTCGGCGGACGGGAACAGGTGGGTGAGGCCCATGGGTCCCAGCCCGTCGACGGGCCCGCCGAGCCGCTCGACCAGCCGGCCGAGCAGCGTCGTCGCGGCGGGCACCGAGACCTGCTGGCCGACCACGGCCCGTACGCACACCTCGAACGGGTCCCACGCCCCGGGGACCCGCAGGCCCGGCCTCGCCGCCACCAGCGGGCCCACGACCGGGTCAGTGCGCAGGTGCGCCGCCGCGTCGGCGACGGGGGCGTCCAGGGCGAACAGCCGCCGGGTGCGGGCGACGAGGTGGATCAGCCCCTCCCAGCGGGGGAGGTGGGCAACCAGCCGCAGGTGCTCGTCGTCGCCGGGCAGCACCTCGATCACCCCCGGATGCCCCTCGACCTCGATGGTGCGGCGGTACGTGGTCTCCTCGACGTGCTCGACCCCCGGGATCGCGCGGGGTCGGAACCAGTCCAGCAGGGCGGCGAGGTCGTAGGGCCCGTCGTGCGGCAGCCGCAGTGCCAGGCCGCCGTCGGCCACGAGCCGGTCGGCACGCCGACGACGGGCCCGCAGCTCGCGTGGAGAGGCACGGAAGACCTCGTGGCAGGCGCGGCCCAGCTGGCGGACGCTGCCGAACCCGGCGGCGAACGCCACCTCGGTGACGGTGAGGTCGGTGTCGTCGAGCAGCCGACGGGCGAAGTGGGTGCGTCGCGACCGGGCGAGCTGGTCCGGGGTGGCGCCGACGTGCTCGGCGAACAGCCGGCGCAGGTGGCGGGCGGAGATGCCGAGGCGATGGCCGAGCTCGTCCTCGGTGCCGTCGTCCAGCGCCCCACCGACCACCAGCCGCACGGCCCGGCACACGAGCTCCGGGCCGTCCCACCGCTCCGGCTCGACCGCCCGGTAGGGTCGGCAGCGCAGGCAGGCCCGGTAGCCCGCCGCCTCCGCGGCCGCCGGGGTGGCGTACCGGCGGACGTTGCGCGGGCTCGGACGGGCCGAGCAGTCGGGCCGGCAGTAGATGCCGGTGGTGGTCACGGCGGAGAGAGGTTCCATGGTGGGAGGTATAGCCTCCGGGTCGACGATGTACCGGACACATCCGGACACATCGTCGAACGTGTCCGGATCCGACCGGACGCCATGCGATCCCGGCGGCATGCTGCGGCCATGAACACACACGAAACCCACACCTTCCTTCCCTCCCCGATCGGCACGCTGCTGCTGACCGGCCGCGACGGCGTGCTGACGGGCCTGTTCGTCAGCGACCACGACGGTGCACCGGAGCCCGATCCCGACTCCGTCGCGGACCCGGGCGCGTTCACCGACGCTCGACGCCAGCTGGAGGAGTACTTCGCCGGCACCCGGCGGGACTTCGACCTCGACCTGGAGCTCGACGGCACGGAGTTCCAGCGGGAGGTCTGGCAGGCACTGCTGGACGTGCCCTACGGGCAGACCGCGAGCTACCGCGACATCGCCTTGGCCATCGATCGGCCCACGGCGACCCGCGCGGTCGGCGCCGCCAACGGCCGCAACCCCGTGTCGATCATCGTGCCCTGCCACCGGGTGATCGGCGCGGACGGCACGCTGACCGGCTACGGGTGGGGCACCGACCGCAAGCAGTGGCTGCTGGAGCACGAACGCGCGGTTGCTGGCGAGGTCCTGTTCCGGATGGGTTGACCCCGCCGTTCGGCGGCCGCGCGTCGGGGGAGGAACCCGGGGCGCCCCCGTCGAACCTTCCCATGGTGTCGTGCCACGGGAGAGGTCATGGTCGCCAGGACGATCGCGGTACTCGGTCTGCTCGGAGCGCTGCTCGTGCCGGCGGTCCCGGCGCTGGCAGGCCCCCATCCCGACGCCGACCACCGCGAGGCGTACTTCCCGGCCAACGACGGGCTCGGCACGATGCTGCACGCGGACATCCTCCGCCCGAAGGGGATGCCCGACGACGTCCGCACGCCGGTGATCCTCACCGTCACCCCCTACGGGAACCACGCGGGATCCACCATCGAGCTGGACTTCACCGCGACCGGGCCGAACGAGCGCTTCTACGACTTCCTCGACCTCACCGGCGTCCTCGACCAGGGCTACACCTACGTGATGGTCGACCTGCCGGGCTTCGGCGGCTCGGGCGGGTGCAACGACTGGGGCGGCAACCGCGAGCAGGGCGCCGTGAAGGCCGCGGTCGAGTGGGCGGCCGACCAGCCCTGGTCCACCGGCCGGGTCGCGCTGATGGGCAAGTCCTACGACGCCTGGACCGGCCTGATGGGGATCGCCCAGCAGCCCGAGGGCCTGGCGGCGGTGGTCTCCATGGAGCCCGTGTACGCCGGCTACCGCTACCTCTACAACAACGGCGTCCGGTTCCTGAACTCGCTGGCGACGCCGGCGCTGTTCCAGGCGATCGACGCCAAGCCGGGCACGATCAACGATCCGGCGCAGTACCACGCCAACGGCGCGCCCCAGGCCTGGTGCTACGGCGTGAACATGGCGCTGCAGCAGCAGGACGACCCCACCGCCCCGTTCTGGCTCGAACGCGACCTGCTGTTCACGTCGGTCGGGGCGTCCACGCCGCTGTTCCTGACCCAGGGGTTCCTCGAGCGGAACACCAAGCCTGACGGGGCCTTCGACTACTTCAACCTGCTCGAGGGCACCGAGCACCGGGCCTGGTTCGGGCAGTTCGACCACGTGCGCGGGTGGGAGACGACCTCGGACGGCTCGCGGATGCAGACGGGCCGGGACACCTTCGTCGACGAGATGATGCGGTTCCTCGACCTCCACCTGAAGGGCATCGAGCCGGAGGTGGAGGACCCGCCGCTGGCCATCCAGGACAACCGCGGGCGCTACCGCGCCGAGACCCAGTGGCCGCCGCCGGACATGCGGATGTGGTGGAACGACCTCAACGCCGGGACCTACACCGACGACGGCCTGGTCAGCGTCGCCGGGCGCCAGCGGGTGTGGACGTTCTCCGAGCCGCTGGACCACGACGTCTGGCTGGCCGGCGAACCGGTCGTGAAGGTCGAGGTCGACGCGCCGGCGCCGCGGACGAACGTCGTGGCCGACGTCTTCGACGTGGACGAGTCCGGGCGGGCGCGGCTGATCAACCGGGGGACCTACCTGCTGCGAGGGGCTGGCCAGCAGCGGGCGACGTTCGAGCTGTACGGGCAGGACTGGCGGGTCCCGGCCGGCCACCGGATCGGCGTGATGATCGGCGGCACCGACGCCCAGTCGCCCGGGTTCTGGGCGCACGTGCCGACCCAGACCAGCGTCACGGTCCTGTCGTCGGCGGTCGGCCTGCCGCTGCTCACGTACGAGCGCGACGAGGACGAGTACCTCGACGGCGGGTCGACGCCGAGGCTGGAGCAGCACCTGGCCGATGGCGTGGACCTGGATTCCGCCACGATCTCGGCCGGGACGCGGAGCTTCGACCTGCCGCCGGCGCTGAAGCCAAGGCCGTCGGACGACGAGGGCGACTGCCCGACGCCGGGACGCGGAGACCCCGGGCCCCCGGCGGCTCGACCCTGCGGTCCACCGGCCGGGGTCCGCTGACACATTACACGGAGAGGATCTGCCCATGCTCGTGCCCGGACGGCGACGTGGAGCCCGACTGGCCGGTGCGCTGCTGGCCGGCCTGCTGGCCACGACCCTGTCGGTGTCGGCCGCCCCGCCACCGAAGGTCGAGCCCTTCCCCGACGAGCTGGACCCGGTCAGCCACGAGCTGCCCGAGGACATGACGTGGGACGACCACCGCCCGGTCCCCGGGCACGACTGGAACCGGCCGCAGTCGCAGCCCGTCCGCAAGATCCGGGCCGCGTTCATCCTCGCGGAGTTCCAGGACCAGCCGTTCGTGGTGGAGGAGCTCGGGCTGACCGACGACCCCGCCGAGTTCTACGAGCAGTTCCTGTTCGAGCCCAACGACCTCAACCACCACCACACGATCAACGAGTACTGGCTCGAGGACTCGTACGGGCGCGTCGGCGTGGAGGTGGACTTCTTCGGGCCCTACACGCTGGAGGGCAAGGTCCACGAGTACGGGCTGACCTCATTCAACGACCCGGAGGCGGAGTGCCCGTCCGGTGACACGTGCAACCGCAGCCTCGACGAGGAGCTGCTGGCCGTCTCCACGGCCGACGTGACGGCCGCGACCGTGACCGAGGGCCGCGACTACGAGTTCCGCTGGTTCATGCACGCCGGCTGGGACGAGTCGGGCGTCTGGGAGGAGTTCGGGCCGATGATCTTCGCCGATCGGGACGACGTCAGCGACGTGTTCGACGATCGGGTCGGCCAGAACCTCGGCCACCCCGAGGACGGCAAGCCGGACTGGGCCCAGACCCGCTACCAGCGGCCGGACGGCAACTGGACGTCGTGGTGGGCCGCCAAGTGGCCGTGGGCCAACGCGCTGCCGGGCGTCCGGTCGATCCAGGCCGAGAGCGACGGCGCGAGCGTGTACGCGCACGAGCTCAGCCACATCTTCGGCGTGCTGGACAACTACAACAACCCGCACGCGTCCAACCCGGACCGGACCTACTCCGGCCCGTGGGACATGCTCAGCCGTGGCACGTTCAACGGCCCCGGCGGTCCGCACATGCGCTGGCCGGTCCCGGCGACCCAGGGTGGGACGATGGGGGCCCACCACATGCT
>CAZDIF010000122.1:0-6882 GCA_964505365.1 uncultured Actinomycetota bacterium | reverse complement strand
CGCATCCGCAAGCTGTCCGTCGAGGACTTCGACAACAACGTCTACGTGCTCTCGTGCACGCGGACCGGCGAGGCCCTGCTGGTCGATGCCGCGGCGCGGCCGGACCGGCTGCGCGAGGCGATCGCCGACGTCGACCCGCTCGCCGTGGTCCAGACCCACGGCCACTGGGACCACGTGCGGGCGTGGGAGGCGCTGCGCGAGGACCCCGGGCTGCCCGTCTGGGGCCACCCCGGCGACCAGGACCTGTTCCCGCAGCCGCTGGACCGGACGCTGGAGCACGACGAGGTGCTGGCGGTCGGCGACCTCGAGGTGCGGGTGCTGCACACGCCGGGCCACACTCCCGGGTCGCTGCAGTACCTCGTCGTCGGCGAGGAGCGGCCGCACCTCGTGAGCGGGGACAGCCTCTTCCCCGGCGGACCCGGGAACACGTTCGGCGACGCCGCCCGGTTCACCCAGCTGATGGACAACCTCGAGGAGCGGATCTTCGGGCCGCTGCCGGACGAGACCTGGCTGTACCCCGGCCACGGCGACGACTCGACACTGGGCGCCGAGCGCCCGTCCATCCCCGAGTGGCGCGAGCGGGGGTGGTGAGGCTCAGGCCGGTCGGGTGAGGCTGCGCTGCAGCAGCCAGCCGCCCAGCAGGAGCAGCGCCACGGCCATGGCCACGAGGACCCCCAGCTCGGGCAGGATGCCCAGCACCCCGGCGTCGCGCCGCACCACGTCCGCGAAGGCGTCGTACGCCCACGCGTGGGGCGTGACACGGGACACCAGCTGCATGGTCTCGGGCATCAGTTCACGCGGGAGCATCGATCCGCCGATGGCGGCGACCACGAGCCCGATCCCGATCGCCGTCGCGGAGGCCTGCGCCTCGGTCCGCACGGCCGCCCCGAGCACCATCGCGGCCCCCGCGCTGACCGCCGCGAACGCCACCAGGATCGTGAGCGCCGCGACGGGCCCGCCCCAGTCCACGCGGAACAGCACCAGGGTCCCGAGGACGATGTAGACGCCCTGGGTCACCCCGACCGCGAGGCGGCCCACGGCCTCGCCGGCCACGATGCGGCGCGCCGTGGTCGGGTGCGTCAGCAGGCGGCTGCTGACCCCCCACTGGCGCGCCTGCAGGAGCGCCACCGAGCTGGCGAGGGTGGACAGGAAGACGAAGAGCAGGAGCTGCTGGACGGCGCCGAGGTCGAACTGGCCGAGGCCGCGGAACTCCTCGTCGAGGTCGTTGGTGCCGAGCTCCTCGCGGTCGACCTCCACGGCGGAGGCGGTGCCCAGTGCGGCGTCGGCCTGCTCGAGGGCCGCGTCGAACTCCACCGGGGCGACGACGCGGACCAGGTCCGCCAGCGTGATGCGCTGGCTCTGGTTGCCCACGACCGGCACGACCAGTGATCGCAGTGCCGGCGACAGCCCGTCGCGCCGCCCGACGAACGTGAGGGTGACGCCCCGGTCCCCACCTGCGCGCAGTGCCGCGTCGTATCCGGCCGGGACCACGAGACCCGCGTCGACGTCCCCCCGGGCCACGGCGTCGGACACGTCCCCGGCGTCGGCCAGGTCGACGACCTCGACCTCGGCGATGGCGCGGAGGTCCTGGACGAGTTCGTCGCCGAGTGGTCCGGCGTCGCGGGCGCTCACGCCGAGCTGCAGGTCCTCCGCGCCGCCGCCGAACTGTGCACCGATCAGCAGGACCAGCAGCAGCGGGAACACGAACACGAAGAAGAGGTTGCCGCGGTCCCGCAGGAGGCGCAGGAGCGACAGCCTCCCGAACGCGCTGAGCTGTCGCAGCGCCGTCATGCCGACACCGTCCGGCGCGAGAGCAGCAGCCCACCGACGCCGACGACCACGGTGAAGGCCAGCATGGCGGCGAGGGGCGTTCCCACGTCCGCCACGCCGCCGCCCGCCACCGTGGTCCCGATGCCGTCGAGGAACCACCGGTGCGGGGCCACGGCCGAGAGCGCCGTGAGCCATGCCGGGGCACCCTCGAGCGGGAAGAACGAGCCCCCGACCATGCCCAGGACGATCGCGACGACCGACTGCCAGACGTTCGCCTGCTCCGCGGTCCGGGCCAGCCCCGCCACGACCGACACGAGCGAGGTGGCCGCCACCACGGCCGCCACGACCAGCAGGGCGACCGCCAGTGGGTCGCCCCACGATGCCCCGAGCAGCGGCACGGAGGCCAGCATCAGCGCCGCGACCGACACCACGCCGATGACGAGGCTGACCAGGGCCTTGGCCGCCATGACCTCGTGACGGTGGATGGGCGCGGCCAGCAGCCGGGCGAGCGTGCCCTCCCGACGCTCCTCCAGGTACCCGAGCACCCCGAACGAGACGGTGAGGAAGAGGAAGAACACCGCCATCCCGGCGGCGAGGTAGGTCGACACGTCCAGCGACGCCCCGTCACCGACCATGGTCGCGTCCAGCCGGATGCGGCCCTGGACCGTCCCCAGCGCGGAGGCGAACTCCGCGGCCTGCGCCTCTGGCAGCTCCAGCCGCTGGGCGATCGCGCCGGCCGCCGCCTGGCCGCGCGCCTGCACCACGAACTGCTCGGCCAGGGCCGTCACGACGTCCCCGTGGACGTCGGCGTCCGCGTCGGTGACCACCGGCAGGGTGACCCGCTCCCCCGCCTGCAGCGCCTGCGAGGTCCCCGCCGGGACGACGACGGCGGCGTGGAGGTCGCCGGCCTCCACGTCCGCCCGGGCCTCCTCCTCGGTGGCGACGTCCACCAGCTCCACGGTCGTGCCCTCGCCGAGGAACTCCGTGGCCGCCGGCAGGTACTCGTCGCGGAAGGCCTCGCCGACCGGTCCGTCGTCGTCGGTGACGACGCCGAGCGTCAGCGATCCGATCCCCCCGCCCGTCACGCCGCCGAAGACGAGGGAGAACACCCACGCCAGGGCCAGCGGCACCACGAACCCGATGAGCAGGACGCTGCGGTCACGGAAGCGCTGCCGCAGGTCCTTGGCCGTGATCGTCCAGATCGTCCGCATCGACGCGTCAGTCCCGCAGGGCGCGGCCGGTGAGGTGCAGGAAGACGGCCTCGAGGTCGGGTTCGCGCACCTCCACGCCGTCCACGGCCATGCCGGCGCTGGTGACCGCCTCCAGCAGGGTCGTCAGGTGGCGGCGTGCCTCGCGGACGGCCACCTCGAGGCCCTGGTCGTCGACGACGACCTCCGTGACGGGCGCGAGGTCCCGCAGGGCGTCGGCGGCATCCTGCCGCCCGTCCGGGCCGCCGCTGATCGTGACCAGGTCCGCGTCCCCGGTGAGGGCAACCAGCTCGCGTCGGGTGCCCTCGGCCTGCAGGCGGCCGTGGTCGATGATCCCGACCCGGTCGCACAGGCGCTCGGCCTCTTCCATGTAGTGCGTGGTGTAGAGGATCGACGTGCCGTCGTGGGACATCGCGGCGACCGCCTCGAGGATGGCGTTGCGGCTCTGCGGATCGACGCCCACCGTGGGCTCGTCGAGCACGAGCAGGCGAGGCCGGTGCAGCAGGCCGACGGCAATGTTGAGCCGCCGCTTCATCCCGCCGGAGTAGGTGTCGACCCGGTCGTCACCGCGCTCGGTGAGCTCCACGACCTCGAGGACCTCCTCGATGCGGCCCTCCAGCGTGGCCCGGCCGAGGCCCTGGACCCGACCGAAGAAGCGCAGGTTCTCGCGGGCGCTGAGGTCGGGGTAGACCGCGAGCTCCTGGGGGACGTAGCCGATGGCCCGCTTCGCCTCGACGGCGGTGACGGTCATCGACCGGCCGTCGACCATGACGTGGCCGGTGTCCGGGACCAGCAGTCCGGCGATCATGGAGATGGTGGTGGTCTTGCCGGCACCGTTGGGCCCGAGGAGGCCGTACGTCTCGCCCTCGGCGATGGTCAGGGACACGTCGTCGACGGCCACCACGTCACCGAACCGGCGACGCAGCCCGGAGGCCTCGAGGACGTGCTCCACTGCTCGCGCTCCGGTCGTCGCATCGCGGGGAGCCTAACGAGGTCGGGCGCCGACCCTCGCGGATCGACGCCCGACCTCCTCAGGTGCTGGTCAGCCGGTCACCGGCGACGCAGGGCCCCGGCGGCCGCCGCCGCGGCGACGCCGAAGAGGGCGAAGCCCCCACCGGTGCGTGGCAGCGACTCGGTCCGGGCGGCGGCGACCTGCACCGCCGGCCCGTCCAGCGTGTCACTGCCGAGCGGCAGGGCACGGCCGTCGCAGTTGCCGGACGCCGTGGCGGTGTCCGCGAACATGTCGCCCACGGTGGCGTCGTCCGGCACGGTCACGTCGACCGTGAAGGTCTCCGTGTCGCCCGCGGCCATGTCGCCGACGTTCCAGGTCACGGTGCCACCCTCGACGCTGTCCGCCGACGGCGAGGTACCGGAGACCTCGAACCCGTCGGGGCCCGTGATCTCGTCGGTGACGATGACGTCCGTCACGTCGCAGTCGGTCTCGTTGGTGACGTCGATCGTGTAGGTGAAGGTCTCACCCGGCTGGACCGACTCCGGACCGTCCTTCTCGACGGTCAGCGGCGGGTTGGCGCAGTCGATGATCACGCCGCCCTCGGGAGCCTCGGCCGAGACCGAGAGATCCCCGACCGAAAGGCTCAGGACCTCGATGGGCTCCTGGTCGGCCTCTGCCGCGGCATTGAGCAGCACGATCTCGAGCAGGACCGCGTCGCTGACGGTGGCGCTGTTGCCCGCCACCTCGACGTCGTCGGTGTCCTTGATCTCGAGGTTCACCTGCAGGAGCGGCTCCAGGCCGTCGGTGACGGGCTCGAGGCCGGTGAGCAGCGGGTCGAGCAGCTCGGTCTGCACCTGGTCGAGGATGGTGCCGTCGGTGATGGTCTCTCCACCGGCCTGCAGGACGACGTCGGGCGCGGTGTACTCGAACGAGAAGTTCTCGCCGTCGTGCGTGCCGACCAGTCGCGGCTGGATCGCGTCCAGTGTGATGTTGCCGCCAAGCAGGGAGACCGACGCGAGATCAGTCGCGGCGCTCGAGCGGATGCCGTAGCCCTCGCCGTCGACCAGTGCGTCGACGAGGTCGACCTGGCTGTGCGCAAAGGACACGCCCTCGGCCGAGATCACGTCACCGCCCTCCGGAAACTGGTCCGGGCCGATGGCGAGGTTGACAAGTTCGTTGCGGCCGTGGGACAGCCGGATCTCGTCACCCTCGGGGCACTGCGTGTTGCCCTCGGAGATGTCGGTGGCGCTGGCGTCGACCGTCATCCCGTCCGCGTACAGCAGCGGGTTCTCTGGCGTCGCGCCCAGCTGGTCGGAGGCCTCGGTGGGACCACCCAGCTGGTAGGCGTCCGCCGACGTGATGAAGTCCTCGGAGAGGTTGCCCACGACGTCGTCGGCGGTCAGCGCCTCGCCGTCGAAGTTCGACGCGTGGCCGAACGAGACGAGGCCGTCCTCGATGCCGTTGTTCAAGTCCCCGGCCGTGGAGTTACCGGTCTCGGTGTCGCCGGCGCGCAGCGTGCCGAGCTGGAAGGTGCAGTCGATACCGGCGTCGAGCCCGAAGAGCTCGGCGGCCTCGTCACCGCAGCCCGGCGGGAGCGAGATGCCGCTGGCCTCGACCAGGTCGGCATCCGCCCCGGCAGTCAACGTCCCCTCGATGTCCGCGGTGGCGCTCAGAGGGGAGAAGAGCGCGATGGCTACGAGGCCGGCAGTGCCGAGGGCCCCAATCTTTGTCCTGCGGCGCACGTGGTACCTCCTGGAACTTGAGGGGACGCTCCCTGCCGGGAGCAGTCAATGTGTCCCCGTGGATGAAACGGAACTGTCGACGACAACGATCGTGTGTCCCGGGGGTTACGCGCTGTCGGACGCCGTGCGGAACCCGTGCTGGCCATGCCCCTGGGGTCGGCGGAACTATAACGCGTGCAACCGGCGCACACGAACGTCCTCCGCCTGGTCCCCCACCATCACCCGTTCGGGCAGTACCACCCGCCCCGGACGGGTCAGCCCACGTCGGCCGCCCGGAGCACGTCCAGTTCGCGGCGCAGCTCGCCGACCTCGTCCCTGAGGCGGGCGGCGTACTCGAACCGCAGCTCGCCCGCCGCCTCGTGCATCTCCTCCTCGAGGCGCTGCACCAGGGCCTCGAGCTCGGCCGTCGGCATGCCGTCGGTGTCGACGCCCGGGGCCACGTCCCGGGTCCGGGCCGATGGCGCGTCGGTCGCGTACTGCTCGCCCGCCTCCTCGGCGCGGACCGCCGCGATGATGTCGCCCACCCGCTTGCGGATGGTCTGGGGATCGATCCCGTGCTCGGCGTTGTACGCCAGCTGGATGTCCCGGCGGCGCTGCGTCTCGTCGAGCGCGTGGCGCATCGAGTCCGTCAGGTCGTCCGCGTACATCAGCACGCGGCCGTTGACGTTGCGGGCCGCCCGACCGATCGTCTGGACCAGCGACGTCTCGGAGCGGAGGAACCCCTCCTTGTCCGCGTCCAGGATGGCCACCAGCGACACCTCGGGCAGGTCGAGGCCCTCGCGGAGGAGGTTGATGCCCACGAGCACGTCGAACTCCCCCAGCCGCAGGGCCCGCAGGATGGCGACACGCTCGACGGTGTCGATGTCCGAGTGCAGGTAGCGCACCCGGACACCGTTCTCGAGCAGGTAGTCGGTCAGGTCCTCGGCCATCTTCTTGGTCAGCGTGGTGACCAGGACCCGCTCGTCGGCGTCGGCGCGCGATCGGATCTCGGCGATGAGGTCGTCGATCTGCCCCTTGGTCGGCCGGATCACGACCTCCGGGTCGACCAGACCGGTCGGGCGGATGACCTGCTCGACGACCGTGGCCGCGACCCGCCGCTCGAACGGCCCGGGGGTCGCCGACACGTGCAGCGTCTGCGGGACCCGCTCGCGGAACTCCTCGAACGTCAGCGGCCGGTTGTCACAGGCGCTGGGGAGTCGGAAGCCGTGCT
>CAZDIF010000121.1:0-6926 GCA_964505365.1 uncultured Actinomycetota bacterium | reverse complement strand
GCAACGGCGCCCGGAGCGCCGCGAGCGCGACTGGCGGCGTCGTGCCGCGGAGCTGCTCGGCGTGGTCATCGTGACACTCACCGTCTTCTACGGGCTGTCGGCCCTGCTCTGAGCCCGCCGGCACCGTCGGCTCCCGCGTCACCCAGTGCCTGAGGTCGTCTCCTCCTCCGCGGCCTGGGTGGTCTCGCTCTCGCTGGTGGTGTCGGTCTCCGTGGGTGTTGGCGAGCTCGTGTCGCTCTCGGTGGGCGTGGGACTGGACGTGGTCGTCGTCCGTGTGGGCGTCGGGGACGGCGTCGGCGTCGGGCTCGGCGAGGTGGTGGTCGGGGAGGGTTGCGGCTCCGGCTCCGGCGTCCAGGTCGGTTCGTCGGGCGTGCGATCCAGCTCGTCCAGGCCGCTCATGTCCGGGGTGGGCAGCGGCACCTCCTCCATCGGTGCCATCGCCTCGCGCATCAGGTCGGCCCAGACCGGGGCGGCGAGGCTGCCGCCGGTGGCGTCCTCGCCCATGGGCGTGTTGTCGGCCATGCCGATCCAGACCGACGTGGCCAGCTGCGGCGTGTACCCGACGAACCAGGCGTCGCGGGAGTCGTTGGTCGTCCCGGTCTTGCCGGCGACCTCGCGGTCGATGTCGGCGGCCTGTCCGGTCCCGTACTCGACCACGTCGGCGAGCACGTCCGTCACCACGCCGGCGACCTGTTCGGACACCACGCGCTCGCCTTCGGACGAGTGCTCGTACAGGACCGTGCCGGTGGTGTCGACCACCCGGGTGACCAGGTGGGGCTCGTGGTGGACGCCCTCCGCCGCGAGCGTCGCGTAGGCACTGGCCATGGACAGCGGGGACACCGACGCGGTCCCCAGCGTGAGGCTCGGGACCTCGGGGATCTCCCCCTGCAGCCCCAGCGTGCGCGCCATCCCGGCGACGCGCCCGGGACCGAGTTCCTCGATCATCTGCATGTACACGGTGTTGACGGAACGCACGGTTGCCTCCCGGACGGTCAGGTCGTCGTAGGAGGCGCCACCGAAGTTCTCCACCTCGTGGGTGCCGCTCGGCGTGTCCACCTCCAGGGTCCGGGGGCCGGGGAACTCGGACTCGTCCGGGGACCAGCCCTCGTCGACGAAGGTGGCCAGCGTGAACGGCTTGAACGCGGACCCGGGCTGCCGCAGGGCCTGGACCGCGGCGTTGTAGGACTCCTCGGCGAAGCCCGACCCGCCGACCAGGGCGCGCACGGCACCGGAGCCCGGATCGATCGTCACGGCCGCCCCCGTGTACGCGGCCGCCTCGACGTGGTGGGCGACGGCCCGCTGCGCGATCCCCTGGATGCGCGGGTTCATCGTCGTGAACACGCGCAGTCCCCGTGACAGGTCCGTGTCGGGAAGGATCTCCTGGAGGCGACGACGGACGGCATCGACGAAGTAGGCGTCCTCGCCGGGCTTCACCAGCGGGCCGGTGCGGACCTCGGGCAACGGCTGGCCCACCAGTTCGCGGACCCGGGAGTCGGACAACCAGCCCTGTTCCCGCATGCCGCGCAGGACGGCGTCACGCCGACGCTTGGCCCCCTCCGGGTTGTCCTGCGGATCGAACGACGACGGCGCCGCGATCATGCCGGCCAGCGTGGCCGCCTGGTTGACGTCGAGGTCGGGCGCGGAGACGCCGAAGTAGACCTGTGCGGCGGCGTCGATCCCGGTCGTGTCCCGCCCGAACGGCACGACGTTGAGGTAGCGGTCGAGGATCTCCTCCTTGCCGAGGTGGCGCTCGTACTTCCACGCCGCCACGAGCTCGCGGAACTTCTCCCGGTACGTGCGCTGTTGCCCCGGCGTCGTCAGGTCGACGTACTGCTGGGTGAGGGTGGACGCGCCCTGGGCAACGGCACGGTTGCGGACGTTGGCGAGCATCGCCCTCGCGATGTCCGGGACCGAGAAGCCCGAGTGGTCCCAGAAGCGCCGGTCCTCGGCCGCCAGCACCGCCCGGACGACGTGCTCCGGCAGGGCGCCCGCCTCCACCTCCTCGCCCACGACGGCCTGCTCGAGGTGGCGAACCGGCTCGCCGTTTGCGTCGAGGATCACCGTCGGCGGGGCGATGTCCGCGTCCCCACGGGCGGGGATCGTCGTGGCGCGGTAGTCCGCCGCCGCGAGGAGGGCGACGGCGACGACGAGCAGGACGGCGACCGTGATCGGGAGCGTCCACCAGCCCCGCCTGAGGTACGCGGAGACCCATGCCGGCAACTCCAATGCTCCTCCTGACCAACAGCTCACGGTCCGACGGGACGGATGCCAGCGTGCGCGGGCAGGGACCAAGGAGCCACGGGGCACGGTGATCCGACGGACGGGTTCCTCGTGCACGGGTCATGGCGACGCCGGCTCACCACTGGTGGCCGGTGAGGTCCGTCGCGAGCGACCGGATGCGACCGACGAGTCGCCCGCCCCGTCGTCCGGTGGCCATGCCCAGCCCAGCAGCGGCCGTGGCGACCACCACACCGATCCCCGCGTAGCCGATCGTCGTGGCCAGGACGCCGGCCAGGATGCCGGCAAGCATCGCGGCCACGCCGGCGGTGGCATCGACCACACCCTGCACACGCGGTCGGTCTCCCGGCGTGGCCGCGGAGGCCAACAGGCTGCTGCCGGCGACGAAGCTGCCGTTCCAGCCGAGGCCGAGCAGCACCATGCTGGTGGCGACCAGGTCGACGTCGGCGGGTGCGGCCAGCTGCGCGCCGACCCCCGCGGCCACGACGAGCCATGCGCTGACGGCGACGACCCGGCGGGCCCCGAGCCGGTCGACCAGCCGCCCCGTGAACGGGGACGGGGCGAACATCGCCGCGATGTGCAGGGAGATCACCGGGCCGATGGCACCGAGGTGGTCGCCGTGCCCACCGTGGCCGGCGGCGACGTGCACCGGCGTGATGGCCATCAGCGCGACCATCGAGGCGTTCACGATGGCAGTGCTGGCCAGGGCCAGCGGGACGCCGGGACGCCGCAGGAGCCTGCGCATGGGCACCGCGGACGGCCGGGCAGGCTCACGGGCTCCGGCCGGGGTCACCACGACATCGGGACCACCGGCCACGGACTCGCGCTCGGCGAACCGGCGGGCCAGCTGCAGCGGGTCGGGCCGCAGCAGCACGGTGGCCACCGTCGCCGCGGTCGCGAACGCGGCGACGGACAGCAGGAACGGGCCCGCCAGTGTCGGCACGCCCACCCGCCCGGCGACGGCCGACAGGGGACCCGCCAGCAGCGGAGCGATCGCCGTGCTGACGGCCGTGGCGGCCACCACGGTGCCGACCGCCCGGCCAGCCGCGTCCTCGGAGGCCAGGTCGGTGGCGACGTGGCGGGCGGCGTCGCTGGCCGCACCGGCACAGCCGAGCAGCACCATGCTGGTGAGGAAGGCGGGCAGGCTGCCGGCGGCCGTGGCCGCCACGACCCCGGCGGCACCCAGCGCACCGAGCCACCAGCCCGCACGCAGTCCCGGGCGCCGGCCCCGCCGACGCATCAGCGCGGCCAGCGGCACGGCGGCCGCGGCGGTCCCGGCGACCGAGGCGGCATGGGGCAGCCCGGCCGCGGCGGCCGAACCCGACAGCTCGGCGGCGATGAGCGCCACGACGGTGGCACCCGCGGACAACCCGGCGCCACCCGCCACCTGGACGACCACCAGCGCCCGCAAGGCACGGCGCTGAGCCGTCGTTCGGTCGACGGCGGGGAGGGTCGAGGGAGGGCGGGGCGGACGCCCCGACTGGAGCAGGGTGGACATGGGCAGGCCTCGTGGAGTGACGACCGCCACCGTCGACCACCGCAGGCCGCCCGCCATCCGTAGGAAGAGCCCACTTCACGGCCGCTAGATACCGACCTCCACCCACCCGGTACCCACCTCACGCGCGACTAGGCAGTCGGATGGGCAGACATGGGTGATGCCCACCGATGGAGGCCCCGGCCTCGGAGGGGACAGTGACGGCACCTCGAACCCCTACCCACAGAGGAGCCAGTCATGTCCACCGCGACCACCGCCCGTCCCGCCCGCAACGGCGTCGACGTGCCGACCCTGTTCGCCACCCTCGACGCCGTCAAGCAGGCGCCGGAGGCGGCACAGTTCCAGTTCCGCGCGACCAACCGGTGGGTGAGCGGCACCCACAGCCGCACGTCCATCCGCGGCTACTTCGGTGTCGGCGAGGACCGTGAGCACGAGCGCGAGTTCGTCCACGACGCCGACCACCCGGCGGTCCTCGTCGGCACGGACCAGGGCCCCACGCCGGTCGAGTACCTGCTCGTCGGCCTGACGTCCTGCCTGACCGCCGGGATCGCCAACGTCGCGTCCGCCCGGGGCGTCGACCTGTACGAGGTCGAGTCCTCCATCGAGGGCGACATCGACCTCAACGGGATCCTGGGCTTCGGCGGCGCCCGCAACGGGTACCAGCAGGTTCGCGTGCACTTCACCATCCGGGGCGACGCCCCCGACGAGGTGCTGCGCAGCATCGTCGAGCAATCCCGCCAGCGGTCGGCCGTCTACGACGTGATGACCAACGGGGTCCCGGTGGCCATCGACGTCACCACCGCCTGACCCGTCCGCGTCGGCCCCGGGTGCACGTCCGTGTGCCCGGGGCCGGCGCCCTCGTCCCCCGGAGCTCACCATGTCCGCCTCCACGCCGTCCCACGACGTCATCGTGGTCGGTGCCCGCCCCGCCGGCGCAAGCACCGCCATGCTCCTGGCCCGCCGGGGCCACCGGGTGCTGCTCCTCGACCGCAGCGCCCACGGGAGCGACACCCTGTCGACCCTGGCCATCATGCGGGCCGGCGTGCTGCTGCTGGAGCGCTGGGGGCTGCTCGACCGCCTCGAGGCCACGGGCACCCCGCCGCTGCACCGCGTCACCTTCGACTACGGCGACCGGCCGCCCGTCCGGGTCGACCTCCGGGCTCCGCTGTACGCCCCTCGCCGGACGGTGCTGGACGCCCTGCTGGCCGACGCGGCCGCCGGAGCGGGGGCCGAGGTCCGTCACGGCGTCCACGTGACCGCCCTGACGCGGGACCACCACGGTCACGTGCACGGCGTAGTCGCGCGCGACGCGACGGGAACCGAGACGGAGATCCGGGCGCAGCTCGTCGTCGGTGCCGACGGCCGCCGGTCGACCGTCGCCGAGCAGGTGGACGCCCCGGCGACACGGCAGGGGGCCGTCTCGGCCGCCTCGATCTACACCTTCGTCCGCGGCCTGGACACCGACGGCCTCGAATGGCTGTACGCACCGGGCGCCACGGCCGGGATCATCCCGACCACCGGCGACGAGGCGTGCGTGTTCGTCGGGACGGGCACCCCCCGGTTCCTCGATGAGCTCCGCGGCGACCTCGCCGAGGCGCACGCACGCCTGCTGGCCGAGGTCTCCCCTTCGGCCGCCGCCCGCGTGGCCGCCGCCGAGCGCACCGGACCCTTTCGCGGCTTCCCCGGCGAGCCGGGCTGGCTTCGCCGCCCCCACGGGCCGGGCTGGGCGCTGGTCGGCGACGCCGGGTACTACAAGGACCCCGCCACGGCCCACGGCATCGCCGACGCCCTGCGGGACGCCCACCTGCTCGCGGCCGCGGCCGACGACGGCCTGACGGGGCGCCGGCCGATGGCCGAGGCCATGGGCGACTACGAGGCGGTGCGCGACGACCTCTCGCTGCCGCTGTTCCGCGCCACCGAGGCCATCGCCGTCCCCGCCTGGACGCTCGACGAGCTCGCGGCGCTCCACCTCGACCTCAGCGCCGCCATGAAGCGTGAGGTCGACCACCTCCAGCAGACCGCGCCGGCAACGACTGCCGCAGCCTGACCGGAGAAGACGTGACCGGCCTCCCGGTGACCGTCAGTGCGGCAACGTCGGCCGATGCGTCCGCCCTGGCCGCACTGGGTGCGCGCACCTTCCTCGCGACGTACGCAGCCGACAACCTGCCGGGGCTGGTCGACCACGTCCGGGCGTCGTTCTCCCCGACGCGGCAGGCCGCCGAGCTCGCCGACCCGTTGGTGACCCACCTCGTGGCGGAGCAGGATGGTGAACCGGTCGGCTACGCCATGCTGTCGGCGGCTGCGCCCGAGACCGTGCGCGCGACCGCGCCCCTCCAGCTGGCCCGCCTGTACGTCGACGAGGACGTGCAGGGCCGGGGCGTGGGTGGGGCGCTGATGTCCGAGGTGCTGCACGTGTCTGCCGAACGTGGCCATGACGTGCTGTGGCTCACGGTCTGGGAACGCAACCGCCGGGCCCGCGCCGTGTACGCGCGGTGGGGGTTCGTCGACGTCGGGAGCACCGTCTTCGACATGGCCGGGGACCGGCAGGTCGACCGGGTGCTCGTCCTGCCACTCAGGCCCCGACCGGGACCGGCCGCCGCACGAGGTGCTGGGCGAGGTACTCGGCGTCCCGCCCCACCCCGCTGATGAAGCCGGAGTCGCGCCGGTGGAGCCACCGCAGGCCCAGGACGTACAGGCCCGGTTCCGCGGTGACGCCCCGCCGGTGGACGATGTCACCGTGCGCGTCGTGGACCCGCGCATCGATCCACGACCAGTCGCGGGTGTAGCCGGTGGCCCAGACCACGGCCGTGATGCCCTCCGCGTCGAGGTCGAGGGCGGTGGGGGCGGTGACGGCCCAGTCGGGGACCGCGGGAGGTGTCCAGGGCTCGGCCGGGACCGACAGGCCGGTCCGGGCCACGTGGTCGTCGACCATCACCCGCAGCCTCGTGGCATTGGCGTCGGCGGCGGCGAGGTCGGCCGCCAGCTCGCCACCGAGGTGCAACCGGGTGCCGTCCACGCCCAGCAGGCGCCCGGTGATGCACGCACCGTGCCGGTGGAGCCGGCGCAGGTCGAGGTCGTCGTGGCCGCCCTCCAGCACGCTCGACCGGGTCGTCCGGGCCGCCGACGTGGGGTCCGGCAGGGAGTCGACCGTGCGGTCGAGCAGCCCGAGCCGGTCCATCCACCAGTACACGTC
>CAZDIF010000120.1:0-6942 GCA_964505365.1 uncultured Actinomycetota bacterium | reverse complement strand
CCACGGGTAGTAGTGCTCCTCGGCGCAGTCGTGGCAGTACACGGACACGCCGCGGTAGCCCTCGGCGGCGAAGGTGGTCTCGAACGCCTCGAGGTCGACGAGGTCCTGCTTGACCAGCGTCGATTCGTGGTCGTCCAGCGGGATCGGCTCGGGGTCGAAGCCCTCGTCGAACTCGTCGTGGTCGTTGTCGAAGTCGTCGTCGGACACGCGTGCTCCGCGTTCACGGGTCGGTCGGTCACCCGCAGTGTGGCACGCCGGACCCGCGACGGGGCCCGCGCGCACGGGCAGGAATGCCCGATCGTAGGGCCTGCCGGCTCACCTCACCCGAGATCGCGGAACCGCACCACGGCCAGCCGGTCCGTGCGCTCGCCGCCGGGCCGTCCCGCCAGGGCCGCGTCGTACCGGCTGCCGTGGCGGAGCGTGCTGGCGACCGGGCTGCCGTCCCGGTTCCCGGACCGCAGGAACCAGGTCAGGGCATCCCCGGTGTCCCGGACGGCGGCGAGCGTGTCGGTGCCGTTGCCGTCCCAGTCACCGGCCACGAATCGGTCGCTGGCCCGTCCGAACCGGAACGACGCGTAGGCAGGGCGGTTCGTGTTGCTGGTCCGCAGGAACATCCGGTTGCCACGCACGAGCCCCGGCGTGTCCACCCCGTCACCGTTCCAGTCACCGATCACGACCCGGTCGCTGGCCCGTCCGGCGGAGTACCTGATCGAGGTGCGCTGCCCCGGCCGGCCCGCGAAGTAGAAGGTCTTGCCGCGGCGGACGCCGATGCTGTCGCGGCCGTCGCCGGTCCAGTCGCCGACCAGTGCCTCGTCGCACGGCGTCCCGAACGCGTACGCCCGTGCCCCGGCACCGCTGGGGCTGTTGCTCAGGTGGAAGGTCCGACCGACGCGCCAGCCGGGCGTGTCGACGCCGTCGCCGTTCCAGTCACCGAGGAAGTGGGCGTCGGCGCCCGCGGCGGGTGCCACGGTCCGGGATCCGGTACCGCCCTGCGGGCCACGGACGTGGACGTCCGGCCCGCCCGGCAGGTCCAGTGCCTCGCCCTTGAGCAGCGGCGCCGTGGCCCCGAAGGTCTCCTCGTCGTTGTAGTTCCGGGCCTGTGCCGTGCGGAGCGCGGCGCGGATGGCCGGGTCGTACGGGTACTCGCGGAAGGCCATCTCGGTCATCGCCCGCCAGCGCGCCACCACCTTGTCGCTCGTGGCACTGTCCTCGTGGTAGCGGCCGCGGCACACGGTGGCCCGGCCGGGCTGCGAGATGAACGGGGCGTAGGTGTGGTAGCTGGCTCGCAGGTTCTCGCCGTTGCCGGCGTGGACCCGCCAGTAGTCGCGGTCGCCGTTGCGCGCGGCCATCTCCGCGGCAAGCGACAGGAACCGCTGGCCGAGGCTCGCGTAGATGAGCCCCTTGTCGCCCCCGCCGGTCTGTCCGAGGACCCGGTAGCGGTCGTAGATCGCCCCGGGCAGCGGGTCCGGCCAGCGGCGGTCGTTGGTCCCGAGGCTGGGGTCGCGGCGGTGGAGCCGGTCGCCGGGCATCACCAGCGCCCCGCCGAACAGCTCCCGGAGGTCACGCGGGTTGGCGCGGTGGCGGAGGGCGTAGGCCACGAGGCCGTCGTTGCCGGTGGCGTACCCGATGGCCAGCTGCCCGACGACGTGGGCGGCCAGGTGGTTGCTGTAGTCCTGCCGGCCCATCCACGGGCTGGTGGTCGGCTTCGTCCGGTTGGGCGCGACGCTGTAGCGGTCGCGGGTCTGCCACAGCTTCGTGCTCCGCTGGATCGGCGAGCGCATGCTGGCGAACCAGCGCTCCACCTCCTGCCGCACGCGGGCGGGCAGGTCGGGGTGCAGCACCGCGTATGCGTCCGCGAACACGACCAGGACACGGCTGATGTGCAGCCCGGCGGCGTCCGGCATCGCCTTGCCGGGGTAGTGGAAGTCGCGCCAGCTCGGCGTCGGGTCGTTGGCCGGTAGGTCCGCGTTGGCGTGCCGCGCCCAGGCCATGAGTGCCCGTCGGGCCTTGGTGAGGTAGGCGTCGTTGCCGGAGACCCGGTAGGCCACGGCGAGGGCGTGGATCCGGCGTGCCTCCGGGTTCGCGCGGGCGTAGAACTGCGCGACGTCGTTGGACTCCTGCGGCCGGAACCGGTGGCCGAGGGCGGCGTCCGCCTGCTTCTTCACCGAGCGCCACGACTGGTGGAACGCCGAGTCGGCGTCCTTGCGGCGTCGGCGGGCCCGCTGCAGCTCGGCCTCCGTGGTCAGCACCACCGGACGGCTGGCGGTCGTCTCCGCCGTCTGGGCCTCCGCGGCCGCGGGCGCCAGGGCCGGTGGGCTCGTCCCCTGGGCGACGCCGACCGGGGGTGGCCCGGTGTCGATCCGGACGGGGGCGACCGCCACCCAGATCATGGACATGACAATGACTGCGCACGTGCGCACAGGACCCCGCAACGCTGCCCCTTCTCGCTTCCTGGCGTGCTCGCCTGGACGAACACGCGGTCAGGAGCCCCGGTGTCGCCCGCTTCCGTCTGGCCCGGTCAGTTCCGGCCCGCTGCCCCGTCTTTCGTACACCTCTGTTCGTACAGTGACCGAGCGGTCACTGACCGTAGCCACGACGTCACGCAATGCAACTTTCGCCCGCGGTTGCCCCGATCCGCGGGCGAAGAGCGCACGTGGCTCCGCTGTGGCCGGTCACCGGCCACCGGTCAGCGCGCCCCCGGCGACGCGCGGTCAGACGGGCGGGAGCTCGACGCCCTCCGCGGCCAGGCGCGCGAGGGCGCCCTGGTAGCCGCGCTCGATCTCGACGATCTCCTCGCGGGAGCGGCCGCGTCGCCACCGCCCCTCGCGGGCCCGGTCGCTGGTCAGGTGCTCGTCGAAGAAGGCCCGCATGTCCGGGTCCTCGTCGATGCCGAGGAACTCCGACACCTGCCGGAAGGCCTTGTCCCGCTCCGGCCCCACGAGCGATTCGAGCCGCAGGTGCAGGACCTGGTGGTCGGCGAGGTGGGCCGTGGACCGGCTGATCGCGATCATCTGCTCCGCCCACCAGGCCAGCGCCTCCGGCATGGTGTCCGGACCCCACCCCCGCTGGACGACCGAGGTCGCCACGTCCCGCCCGTCCCGGACCATGTTGATGAACCGGGCCGTCGGCAGGGCCTGGGCGAGCGGGCCGGCCGCACGGGCGGACGGCGGCGTCGTCTCGACCCACGACGCCGCGCCCTCTCGCGCCGCGAGCGGGTCCAGCAGGTCGCGGAGGAACTGGCCGGCCGCCGCTGCGACGTCGGCCTCGGCGCCCTCGCGCAGCCGGTCGAGGGCCCGCTGCACCTCGTCCCAGCAGGCGATGACGTGCAGGCCCCGGGGGCCGTTGTTGTTGGCGCGACGGATGTACCAGTTCGACTCGACGTGCTCGGCGAACACGTCGACGCCGATGCGTCCGGCGATGAGGTCCGGCAGACCACCGGGATCGGTGTGCAGGCGGATCTCCACCGGGACCGCGGTGTACCGGTGGCTGGCCGCGATCATGTCGCCGACGATGGTCGTCCCGCTGCGGCCCGTCCCACCGACGAAGACCGGCGGGACCTCACCTGCTTCCACGGAGTCCACCTCCGACACCGCGGGCTCAGGCTCCCTGACCGAGGCCGCGGGCCGTGGCTCGTCCACGACCGCCTCGATGCGCTCGCGGCCTGCGGCGCCTCCTGCAGCGTCCGGATCCGACAGGCGGTCGGCCGCCTCGACCAGCGTGCGGGCCCGTGCGAGGAAGGTGTGCTCGGCCGCGATCCGTGCGACCACGTCCGGGTTCCCGATGGGCCGCGCGCGGGCCTCCTCGACGGCCGCCGCGAGCGCCTCCGGCCCGCCGTCGTAGGTCACGACGCGGTCCCCGAAGATGCCGTCGAGGCCCGCCACGTCGTCCGTCACGACGCGCGCGCCCGAGGCCACCGCGTCGAACAGGCGGTTCGAGAGGAACCCGCCGTCGCGCATGTCGTCCCAGTGGTCGTTGAGGACCACCCCCGCGCTGGCGTAGTGGCGCCGCAGGGCCTCGTTGGGCAGGTAGGTCCCCTTCACCAGCTCGCGGGGGATCAGCTCCTCCCACATCGCGCCGTACACCGCCGGCTCCAGGCCGGCCTCGAGCGCGTCGTGCACCACCCGTCGCAGGATGTTGCGGCTGTTGCCGACGAACAGCAGGTCCTCGTGCAGCGCCGGGTCGGGGTCGGGGTGGAACCGGCCCGGGTCGGTGCACTGCAGCAGCGGCCTCGCGGTCACGCCCGGCCAGCGGCGCGCGAGGTCGTCCGGGTAGGTCGGGCTCGCGACGAAGACCTCGTCGAACTGTTCCAGCTCGTAGCGGGTGAGCCGCTCGGGATGGCTGATCACCCACAGCAGGTTCCGCTTGTCCGGTGGGGGCTCGAACCGCTGCGTGCCCCGCAGCACGAGGTTGATGTCGTCGTACCGTGCCGTGGGCCGGCTCCAGGCCGGGCGGCAGTCGATGACGGCGTCCTCGCCCAGCTCGATGAGGGCGTCCCGCAGCGAGCAGGCGAAGTGCCAGTCGCCCCAGGCCTGGCGGGCCTCGACGTCCGGCACGCTGGTCTTGATCGCCCACCGACGACGCGCGTGCCTCGGCCGCACCTGGGCGGTCCAGCGCTTCGGGAAGCCCCGGGACTCGCCGGGCATGGGGGCCAGTCCCTCCACGGCCTGCGTGTCGTCGTCGAGCCCGGACAGGTCGCGTGCCGGATGTTCGCGCCAGCGGTGGGCGAACTCGACCCGGTCGTGTTCGCTCGGGGACCATCGTGCGACGTCCTCGGGCGACGACAGCCGGGCGCCTGCCTCGCCGACGAAGCGGGTCGGGGTCCCGAGCTCGGTGCGGGCACGCAGCCCCAGGTCGAGGTCCGCCGCACCACGGAGGTACAGCGGGTCCATGCCGTGCAGGTGGCGGTAGGTCGGCGCGTCGACGGCGAACACGAGGCCGTCGACGCCGTCACGGTCCGCCTCGGTCGCCAGGGCGGGGTCCTCGGGCGCCAGGCCGCGCCCGACCGTCACCTCGCTGGTGTGCGGCCCGAGCACCTGGCCCGTCGAGTACACGAGGCCGTCCGTCCCGAGGACCAGCGGTTGCGCCAGCAGCGCGCCCTGCTCGCGGACCGCCTCCACGAGCCGGCGTGCGTCGTCGGCCTCGAGGTGGACGCAGGGGTCGAGGAAGAGCAGGACCTCGCCCGTCGCCGCGGACGCCGCGAGGTTGCGCGCCACGATCGTGGAGACGGGGTCGGGGACGCGCTGGACCCGCACGTGCTCCGACAGTTGCTCGAACACCCGCAGCGTCACCGCATGGGCCGGCTCGAGGCCGTCGTCGACGACCAGGACCTCGACGTTCTCCATCGGCGGGGCCAGGAGCGCGTCGATCGCGCGGGCGGCCTGCGGCACGGTCCGGTCCCCGGGGCCGCGCACGACGAGCACGACGGACACGCGTCCCGCCGTGGGTTCCGGGAGGTCCTCCCAGTCGACGAGGTGCTTGTCGAGGACGACCTGGCGGTAGGCGGGGTTCTCGGTGTTGGTGATCCGGTCGGTGGCGTCGTCCCACACGTCGTACCGCGTGGCGATGAAGGGGGCGTAGCCGAGGTCGGTGACCTCGGACAGCCGGATCAGCAGGTCCCAGTCGACGACGCGGCGCAGCCGATCGTCGAACACGCGGCCGCCGAGGTCGTCGACCAGGCCACGGTCGTGGACGATGGTGATGCAGTCGATGTAGTTGCGCTCGCGGAGGGCGCCGACGTGGAGCGGCTGCCCCCGGTACTCGACCCGGTCGCCGCTGCGCAGCTCCGACGCGGCGTAGGCGGCCCGGAACCCGCGGTCGTGGAGGTAGCCGACCATCGTCTCGAGGAACTCCGGCACCCAGGTGTTGTCGGAGTCGAGGTAGGCGACCAGCTCGCCGGTGGTGGTGCGGATGCCGTGGTTGCGGGCGCCGGCGACGCCCGTGTTGGCCTGGTGGACGTACCGGATGCGGTCGTCGTCCGCGGCGAGCTCGCGCACGAGGTCGTCGGTCCCGTCGGTGCCGCCGTCGTCGACGACGACCAGCTCCCAGTGGGGGTAGGTCTGCGCCCGGACGGAGCGGATCGCCTCCGCGACGGTGTCGCGCCGGTCCTTGGTCGGGATCACCACGGACACGGTCGGGCGGTGCGCCATGTCGGCGACGACGTCGCGCATGGCGGCAACGAACTCGTCCGCCGCGTCGTGGTCGAACGTCTCGAACGACCGCGGGAAGTCGGTGTGGTCCTCGACGGTCCGGTGGCGATCGACCGCCGCCCGGACGAGGCGCAGGTAGCGGTCGCGGCCGCGCGGGGCGGTGTCGCCACCGACCATGTTGGCGATGGGCCACGGGGCGTCGTCCGACGCCAGGAAGTGCCCGAAGGCGCCGTAGGGGTGCCGTGCGGCCTCCGGCACCTGGTCGAGGTAGGCCGCGGTGGAGAACAGGGGATGCGGGTCGTCGCCGCGGTGGCACCCCCGGTTGACGAACTCGACGAACGGCGCGGCGGCCGAGCGCTGGGCCAGCACGCTGTGCTCGAGGTAGTGCGCCGGGTCGAACAGGGGGTGGGGGCTCAGGCCGAGGTCGGCCCCGACCCGCAGGTAGTGGGCGATCGGGTCGTGCGGGCCCGGCCCGGGGCCGGTCTGGGCGCGGTACCAGGCCTCGTCGAACAGGCCGGAGCGCTGGAGTGCCCGGTACGACCGGTGGCGGCGGGTCGCGGTGGCGACGGCGCTGCCGATCGGGGTCCGGCGCAGGCGTTCGCGTGGCGGTGTCGGGCGGCCCTGGGGGCGGCTGGACTGGTCGAGACTGGTGTCCATGTCAGGCGTCTCCGGCACCCACACAGGGGGCGTTGACGAACCGTCACGGACGGCTGCGGGAGTGAACGGGCGCCCGTGGACGGACTGCAACGAGGCTACGAAGGCTTCCGATCCGCAGGACTGGCCGGACGACCGCCAC
>CAZDIF010000119.1:2489-6977 GCA_964505365.1 uncultured Actinomycetota bacterium | reverse complement strand
CTGCAGCAACTGCTGCAGGCCGCGCACGGCAACCGCGAGGCGATGGACGGGTTCGTCCAGGTCATCGCCGGGGTGACCTCGCCCGCCGAGTACTTCGCCGAGGACCACGTCCGCGAGATCCTCGGCGCCTCCGCCTGACGCCACGACCACCGGCCCACACCAGGGAGGAACCACCATGCGCTATCGACTGCTGGGACCGACGGGCATCCGGGTCTCGGAGCTGTGCCTCGGGACGATGAGCTTCGGGGAGGCCTGGGGATTCGGCGCCGACGAGAAGGAGAGCCACCGGATCCTCAACGCCTACGCCGACGCGGGCGGCAACTTCATCGACACCGCCAACAAGTACCACGAGGGCCAGTCGGAGGAGATCGTCGGCCGTTTCCTGAACGCCGACCGCGACCACTGGGTCGTCGCGACCAAGTACTCGCTGGCTATGCGCGAGGGCGACCCGAATGCTGCCGGCAACTCGCGCAAGAACCTGCGACAGTCGGTCGAGGGCAGCCTGCGGCGGCTCGGCACCGACCACCTCGACGTCCTGTGGGTGCACGCCTGGGACTACACGACCGCCGTCGACGAGGTCATGCGGGCCCTGGACGACCTGGTCCGTGCCGGCACGGTGCTGGCCGTGGGGCTCTCCGACGCTCCCGCCTGGGTCGCATCGCAGGCCAACACACTGGCCGACCTGCGCGGGTGGAGCCCGTTCGCGGCCCTGCAGTTCCCGTACAGCCTGCTGGAGCGCACGGTCGAGCGCGAGCTCCTGCCCGTCGCCGACGCCCTCGACATCCCCGTGACCACCTGGGCGCCGATGGCCGCCGGCGTCCTGACCGGCAAGTACACACGCGACGCGTCCGGAACCCCCGACGACAGTCGCCGGGCCGGTGCCAACGCCAGCCTGCTGACCGAGCACAACCTGCGCACCGCCCACGAGGTCGACCGCGTGGCCGACGAGGCCGGGGCGAGTTCGGCACAGGTCGCCCTGGCGTGGGTCCGCCGGTCCAGCCCGCGCGTCATCCCGATCATCGGGGCCCGCACGGTGGAGCAGATCGAGGACAACCTCGGCTGCCTCGAGGTGGAGCTGACGGCGGACCAGGCGGCGCGCCTCGGCGAGGTCAGCGGGATCGACCTCGGCTTCCCCTACTCGCTGCTGGGTGGCGCCGACGGCCAGATGGTGTACGGCGACCGCGAGCCGGCGATCGACCTGCCACCGACCGCCCCGTTGCGGTGGGCGTCATAGGGCCCGGTCTCGGCAACCTTGTCACCGGCTCCCCATCGTCGTATTGTCGATGTGGCGGCGAACAGTCCTCGCGTGGAGCCCTCGGCCTCGGGCGACGCTGAGCCGGTGTCCCGGCCGACGAGTCGAGGGACACCCGTCGCGGGTCCGCCACACGGCATGCGGAGAGCGGGAGGACACCCTCATGAGGACATCCATCTTCTCACGGTCGTCGCGAGGCACGGTGCTGGGGGCGGTCACGGTGCTCGCGCTGGCGCTCAGCCCGGCGGCGTTCGGCCATCCGGACGACGACGGGACGCCGGACGGTGATGACCAGGCCCACCTGCAGCGCCACGACCCAGCCGAGGAACTGGCGCAGCAGGACACGACGACACAACAGCTCGGCAGCGAGGGGCCACCCGGCCGCCGGGTCACCCGGAGCCTGGAGCTGACGGGACGCGGTGAGCGGCTGGTGGCCAACGCCACGACGGACGTGTGGTCGCTGGGCCAGTTCGCCTACCTGGGGACGTTCAACACCCCCTGCGGCACCGGCGAGAACTTCGAGCCCGGCGTCGGGCCGGTCGACCTCGTCGACGGGGTCGAGGAGCCGGGCATCGCGATCTTCGACATCCGCAACAACACGAGGCCGCGCTACGTCGGCAACCTGCCGTCGGTCGAGGGCAGCCGCACCAACGACGTCAAGGTCACCACGCTGAACTCCGGGGACATCCTGGCGCACTCCAACGAGGCCTGCGGCGGTGGCCCCGGCGGGATCGAGTTGTACAACGTCGACGACCCGACCACGCCCGTGCACCTGTCGTCGATCCGCATCGACGAGATCAACCCGATCTCCAACGCACTGTTCGGCGGGCTCACCGACGTCGGCGTGCACAACATCTGGCTGTTCTCCCAAGGCGACAGGGACTACGCGTCCGTCGTCGCCGAGACCGCGTTCGACAACTTCCAGACCTTCGACATCACCGATCCCACCACTCCGGTGCGGGTCAGCGCCTGGGGCGCCGAGGAACTCTTCGATCCGGGTGTCGGGGACGAGACGGAGGACGTCGATCGGGTGCTGGCCGCGGCCCTGTGGTTGCTCGACGGGCACGGCAACTCCCAGAACCGGTTCCTGCACGACATCACCCTCGACGAGGCCGGGACCCGCGCCTACCTCAGCAACTGGGACGCCGGCCTGGTCCTGATGGACATGACCGACCCGGCGGACCCGCAGGTCGTCTCGGTGGCCCTCGACGTCGAGAACGGCTCGCTGGACGGCGAGCTGAACAGCCATGCGGCGTGGCCCAGCGAGGACGGCTCGATCGTCGTCGAGACCGAGGAGGACTTCTCGGCGTGGACTGCCGACACCCCGCCGGGCAACCTCACCTTCGGCGAGGGCGACCCGGCGACGCCGCTGCCGGGGGTGGCGATCTCCACCAACGCCGGTGACGACTTCGAGGCGTCCCCGACCGGCAACACGGGGACCGTCGACGCGGACTCCGTCGCGGTGACGGCCGGTCCGCTGGCCGGCGCCACCTACCCGGCGATCGAGCTGAGCGGCGACCAGCCCAAGTTCGCCGACACCGGACCGATCTCCGGCGAGCTGGTGTTCATCGGACGGGCCTGCGACGGTGACGCGATCCAGAACGCCGACGCGATCGATGCGGGCGACATCGCCGTCGTCCGCCGTGGTGTCTGCACCTTCCGCGAGAAGAACTTCAACGCGGCGGATGCGGGCGCGGCCGCGATCGTCATCGCCAACAACGTCCAGCCCACCCCGTGGGGCGGCGTGCGGATCTGGGACTACTCCGATCCGGCGAACCCCGTCCTGGCCTCGACGTACTTCACCGAGTGCGCCGCCTCGCCGCAGCCGATCGAGGGCTGTGACCCGGCGGGGACGTACACGGTGCACAACGTGGTGGTCGAGTCCACGGGTGACCGCACCCTGGCGTACTTCTCCTGGTACCGGGACGGCATGCTCGTGCTCGACGTGACCGACCCGTACGAGCCGGTCGAGGTGGCGCGGTTCTTCGACGACTCCGAGGCGTTCCGGACCTCCAACGGAGGCCAGCCGCACGACTTCTGGGGCGTGTACAAGCAGCCCGGGGAGCCGTGGATCCTTGGCTCGGACCGCAACGGCGGGCTGTACACCTTCCAGCTGCGGGGCGGCGGCGGCCGCTGACCGACGCGGCCGATTCGGCCCGGGCGCCGCGGAACTCCCGCGGCGTTCCGGGCCGCTACCCCTGCTGACGTCGGGGTCGTTCGACCCGTGGCGGTCAGCGCGTGGGCCAGCTCACCGCACCCGGACGGCGAGGACCCCTGCGGCGACCGGAAGGACCGCGACCCCGAAGGCGGCATCGCCGAGAGCGACGGCCTCGGCCGGGCCGGTCGCGGTCCTGCAACGTTTCCGCCGTGGAAGGCGTCCAAGCTCGTAGGGGCACCAACAGGGGCACCTCGCGATCCAGGAGCACGACCGTGACCCGTATCCCGTTTCTCACGACGCTCGTCGTGGCCGCGTTGTTCCTCGCCGCCTGTGGCGGGGGCGTCGGCAGCTCCGGGCCGGACGACGGCCCGGTGACCGTGCTCGCCCGCGCCGACGGCTGGCGGGCCGGCATCGAGCCGTCAGTCGGTTTCATGCTCCTGGAGGTCGCCATGGACGAGGGCACGGCACTGCAGGCGTGGGCCGACAACGTCCCGAACGAGCTGCCGTCCGCCGACGGTGACCCACCGACCGAACCGGGGGCGTTCCGGTCACTCGACGACGTCGACTTCGACACGCAGGCGGTGGTCGTGGTCTCGTCGGGCGGCTCCAGTTCGTGCCCGCCGTGGGTGCGCGACATCCGGATCCTCGACGACCGCGTGGAGGTGTCCCTGGCTCGTGAGGCGGCCGAGGCCTGCACCGACGACCTCCACCCGTACCGTCTGGTGCTGGCCGTCGACCGGGACCGGCTGCCGGCCCCCGAGGCACTGCCGGTCGAGCGGGTCGACGTCCCGTCGGACAACCTCACCGACGTGGAGGGCCGCATGGTCGCCTACCCGGTCGCGACGGCGCCCGAGGGCGACGGCACCCCATCGACCGAGCCCGAGGACGCGTTCGACCGCGAGGCAGCCGAGACCCGGGCGCGTGAGCTCTTGGGACTGCCCGAGTCCGAGGTGGAGGAGGGACCGATGCAGCGGATCGTGCGCCGCGGTGAGGAGGAGTTCATGGTCACGATGGACCTGCAGCCGGGCCGCATGAACCTCGAGCTCGACGACGACGGCACCGGCACCTACGTCGTCAC
>CAZDIF010000119.1:0-2389 GCA_964505365.1 uncultured Actinomycetota bacterium | reverse complement strand
ATCCACGGCAACTACGACGGGTTCCGGATCGTCGACATCTCCGCACCGGGGAACCCGAAGCTCGTCGCGCACCCCAGGTGCAACGGCGACCAGGGCGACATCTTCGTCTGGGAGCACATCGTCGTGCGCTCGTGGAACTCCCCGGCACCCGACGGACGGGCCTGCATGGGCGAGCCAGTTCCGGTCGGCTTCGAGGGCGTGCACATCTTCGACATCAGTGACCCGGCAAACCCAGCGCTGATCGGCGCGGTCGAGTTCAGTGAGGCCGGAGCCGCGACCCGCGGCACCGCAGACGGGTGCGGGTCCCACACCGTCACCGGTGTGCCCGACCTCGCCAACAACCGGCTCGTCATCTACAGCAACAACTCCTCCGGCGGTGGCCGTCCGATCTGCGACGCCATGAACATCCTCGAGGTGCCCCTCGACAACCCGGCGGGGACCAGCCACATCGGCTACGTGCCGCTCACCGGCGGCTCGCTGGGCAGCAACAACGGCTGCCACGACGCCGGCGTGATCCTGGGCGACGTGAACCTGCTGGCCTGCGCCAGCGGCCACGCGGCCAACGTGTTCTCCATCGGGGCCCCACGCGGCGGCACGCTCGAGAACCCGCAGTTCCTCTACACCATCGAGGAGTCCGACGACCAGGGCAACAAGGTCGGCGTCGGCGGCCGGTGGCACTCGGCAGCCTTCACCTGGGACGGCGAGGTGCTGATCCTCGGCTGGGAGCCGGGCGGTGGTGCCGGTGCGCAGTGCGAGTCCAGCGACCCGGACCTCTTCAAGAGCCAGTTCTTCTACGACGCCAACACCGGCGCCAAGCTCGGCCAGTGGGTGCTTCCGCGCGGGCAGGACGGCGAGGGCGAGAACTGCACGATCCACAACTACAACGTCGTGCCGCTGCGCAGCGGCCGGTACGTCGGGGTTGCCGGCCACTACCAGGCCGGAACCTGGGTCGTGGACTTCACGGATCCGGCGAACGCCACGACCGTGGCCTTCTCCGACCCGGAGCCCATCGAGCCGGTCAACCTCGGTGGATCGTGGTCCACCTACTGGTACGACAACTTCATCTACGAATCGGAGATCCAGTCCGGGCTGAACGTCTTCCGGCTGAGTGACAAGGCGACCGCTGGCGCGATCCGGCTGGGCCACCTCAACCCCCAGACACAGCCGTTCTCCCTGGGCTGATCCACACGCGGCCGTACGAGCCAGCGAGGCGACGGGTCACCTCGTCGCCTCGCTGGCGCGGGCGATGTCGTCGAGGTCGGCGGCCAGGGCCTTGCGCGTGGCGCCCTCGAAGAACCGCCCGATGGTTGCGTCCAGGATCCTGGCGGTCACTCCCAGCGGCTCGGCACCGAAGGTCATCACCAGCCGCGTGCCGTCACCGTCGGGCTCGAGGCGGAACTCGCTGCGGTACCGCGAGCCCGTGCCGACGGCCTCGACCACGTAGCGACGGCCCGGCTCGACCTCGACGACCTCCATGGTCTCGGTGGCGTGCCGGCCGGACGCCATGCGGGTCTCGGTCCACCTCGTGCCGACACCGAACGGCGGCTCGGTGTGCATCTCGACCGACTCGACGGCCGTGATCACCTCGGGCGCACGCTCGAGGTCGGTGAGGACCTCCCACACCCGATCGGGCGCGGCCGCCACCCGTCGTTCGACGGTCTCCTCGTGCATGGCGGTCTCCCGGCGTCGGCCTCACAACGGTACGTCCCGAGGTGATCCGGTCGCAGCGATATCACCTGGCTGGTGGCACGACCGGTCGGGTCGGGTTGACCCGACGTTGATACAACCATATGGTTGTATTATGCAGATCGCTCCCCCCGACTACGACCGGCTCTTCAGCGCCCTGGGTGACGCCACCCGGCGCGACATCGTGCGCCGTGGGATCGACGGGCAGGAGGGGATCAGCGAGCTGGCCAGCCACTACGCCATGAGCTTCGCGGCCGTGCAGAAGCACGTGGCCGTGCTCGAGCACGCCGGGCTGGTCACCAAGGAACGGGTCGGACGTCGCAAGGTCGTCCGCACCAATCGCGAGGGGTTGCGCACCGCGCGTGGCCTGCTCGACCGCTACGAGGAGCTGTGGCGGGGTCGCGTCGACCGCATGACCGACCTCATCACCCAGTCCGAGGAGACTGACCAATGACCGTCACCGACGTCCGCAAGGACCCCGAAGCCGGAACCATCGCGCTCGACGCCGAGTTCGACGCGTCGACCGAGCGGGTGTGGCAGCTGTGGGCCGACCCGCGCCAGCTCGAGCGCTGGTGGGGCCCGCCGACCTACCCGGCCACGTTCACCGCCCACGACCTGCGCCCGGGCGGGCGCGCCGAGTACCACATGACCGGGCCGGAGGGCGACCAGCACCACGGCTACTGGGAGGTCGAGGAGGTCGAGG
>CAZDIF010000118.1:0-7000 GCA_964505365.1 uncultured Actinomycetota bacterium | reverse complement strand
GAGCGCGCCCACCACGGCGGCCTGCGGCTGATGACCAACCTGCTGGTCGAGAACGTCGCCCTGTGCGAGGCCTACCCGGACAAGCGCAACTCCTGCAACGAGATGGACTCGGTCCGGCTGCAGGCCCAGCGCCTGTTCGAGCTGCAGGACTACGTCGACGCGCAGTCCGGCGGGCCGGGTGAGGGCTGGTTCCGCATCGTCACCTCCCCGGCGCAGGCCCGCGAGGTGATCAACGCCGGCCGGCTGGCGGTCGTGCTCGGCATCGAGGTGTCGATCCTGTTCGACTGCGGCGAGGTCATGGACCAGCCCCAGTGCACGACAGACCAGATCGACGAGCGGGTGGCCGAGATCCACGACATGGGCGTGCGACAGGTCGAGGTGATCAACAAGTTCGACAACGCGCTGTCGGGCGTCGCCGGCGACACCGGCAGCACCGGGATCGTCGTCAACCAGGGCAACAAGTACGCGACGGGCCACTACTGGGACATGCGCACCTGCCCGGACGAGGCCGACGACGGGCACGGCGAGCACATCCACGGCACCCAGCACGACAAGACCCAGCCCAACGCCTTCGACGACACGCCGCTGGGCGAGGCCGGCGGCGACGCGCTCGCCGCGCTGATCCTGCAGGAGTACGGCGGGGCAACCAGCACGGTCGCGCCCGTCTACCCGCCCGCCCCGCACTGCAACCAGCGCGGCCTGACCGACCTCGGTCGCCACGCGATCCGACAGATCGTCGACCGCGGGATCCTGTTCGACCCCGACCACATGAGCGCGGCCGGCCAGCGCGAGGCACTGGACTTCCTCGAACAGACGTGGATGGAGGAGGAGCACGCGCGTGCCGAGGCCGAGGGCCGCGCCCCCCGCATCCCGGGGCTCGTGTCCAGCCACAGCTGGGCCAACGACGTCACCTACCAGCGGATCCTCGCCCTCGACGGCCACGTCGCCCCCATGCAGACGCGGGCGTCGGGCTTCGTCGACCGGTGGGCCGAGCGTCGCGAGTGGGCCGAGGACCTGGCGCCCGACGACGACTTCGGCATGGGCTTCGGCGCCGACACCAACGGGTTCGCGTCGCAGCCCGACCCCGACGACACCGTGCCGGTCGACTACGGCGACGGCTTCGCCGCCCCCATCGGCGACGTGACGATCCACCAGCAGGTCAGCGGCACCCGGGCGTTCGACGTCACCGCGGACGGGGTCGCCCACTACGGCCTGTACGCCGACTGGTTCCACCAGCTGGTCCAGATCGCCGACCGCGAGTACCCCGAGCTCGGCGGCGGCGACCAGCTGCAGGCCGACATGCTGCGCGGGGCGGAGCACTACCTGCAGATGTGGGAGCGGGCGACCTACGGCGGCAACGCGTGCGTCACCGACCACTCCACGCTGCAGACCGAGGACCTGCACGCCCTGCTCGGCGGCAACCTCGAGGGGTTCCTGCGTGCCGCCGGCCAGCCGGTCGACCGGGACGGCGCCGCCTGGACCTACTGCGTCGCCGGCGAGGACGGCACGGAGGTCGTCGACGTCGTCTTCGACGATGACGGGCGGCCCCGCGAGGTCCGCCCGGGCGACGACGACGTCACGCCGGCACCCGCGGACGACCGGCACGTCCACGCAGCGGCCAGCCTGCCGGCCACCGGTGGCGGTGCGGCGGCCGGGGCGATCGCCCTGCTCGGACTCGCGCTGGCCGGCACCCAGCTGCTGCGCGGCGGAACCCGGGAGGCCTGAACGGGACCTCCCGGGAGGCAGTCACGGCGTCACGCCGGCGCGTAGACGCGTTCGGTGAACTCGGCCATCTCGTGCTCGCCCATGCTGCGGGCGAGGTCGGCCTCGCTGATCATCCCGACCAGCCGGTGGTCCTCGATCACCGGCAGCCGGCGGATCTGGTTCTCCTCCATCAGGCGGAGGACGGTGGACTCGTCGGCGTCGGCCTCGACCCACACGGGCGTGCCGGTGGCCAGCTCACCCGCGGTCATCGTGGCGCAGTCGCCGCCCTCGGCGATGCACCGCACGACGATGTCGCGGTCGGTGATCATGCCGTGGAGGCGGTCGTCGTTGCCGCAGATCGGCAGCGCGCCGACGTCGAGCTCCCGCATCCGGCGTGCTGCCATCTGCAGGGTCTCGTCCTCGCCGATGCAGGTCGCACCGACGTGCATCAGGTCCCGTGCTCGGGGCATTGGGGCACTCCTTCCTCGAAGGGACACTTCCATCGTCCTCCTCGGGCCCGCCCACCTCAACCCCCTGCTCCGCCGGTCGCTCCGTCCGCCCGAACGGGGCCCCTCCCGAGGCGTCCCGAGGGGCAGACGCGGGCACGCCTCGGAGGTATGTTTCACGCCACGTGCCCGTTGGACCTGCGGGCCGAAGGACCAGGACGACACCGGACGCGGACGAAGGCCTTCGCAGACGAGGAGACCGGATGACGGGTGCGTGGGTCGACATCGTCGATTCCGCCATGGAGGTGCGCCGCGCCCTGCACCGGCGTCCGGAACCTGCGTGGGCGGAGACCGCCACCGCTGCGACCATACGCGCCCAGCTCGACGACGCCGGGATCCCCTGGCGCGCCTGTGCCGGGACCGGCACGGTCGCGACGCTGGCCCCGGACGCGCCCGGCCGCCACGTCGCCCTGCGTGCCGACATCGACGCCATCCCGGTGACCGAGGCCACCGGTGTCGACCATGCGTCCGAGCGCGACGGGTTGATGCACGCCTGCGGCCACGACGGCCACGTGGCGACCCTGCTCGCTGCCGCCTGGTGGCTGCAGCCCCACGAGGCAGACCTGCCCGGGCCGGTGACGCTCTTGTTCCAGCCGGCCGAGGAGGGCGGCCACGGCGCCAGGGAGATGATCGAGGACGGGGCCCTGGCCGGTGGCGCCCCCGGGCCGGGCCGGCCCGTCGACGTGGTCTACGGATGGCACAACTGGCCGGCGATCCCGTACGGCCAGGCGGCATGCCCGGACGGGCCGGTGATGTCGGCCAACGGCACCTTCGAGGTCGAGGTGGTCGGTGTCGGCGGCCACGCCAGCCAGCCCGAGGCGACCCGCGACCCGGTGCTGGCCGCAGCCGCGATCACCGTCGACCTGCAGCAGGTCGTCGCCCGCCGGCTGCCGCCCCAGCTCGCCGCGGTGGTCGCGGTCACCTGGGTCGACGCGCCCAGCTTCGACACGGTCACGCCCGAGCGCGCCCGCCTGGGCGGCAGCATCCGGGTGCCGGACACCGACGTGCGCGACCAGGTCTTCGACCTGATGGCCGAGATCGTCGCCGCCACCGCACACGCCCACGGGGTCGAGGCGACGTTCACGCCGCGCCCACGGTACGGCGCGACCGTCAACCACCCCGGGCCCGCGGCCGACATGCGCAAGGCGCTGCACGGCGAACTCGGCGACGGCTGGATCACCAGCCTGCCCGTGCCGGTCATGGCCTCAGAGGACTTCAGCTACTACCTGCAGGAGGTCCCGGGCGCGTTCGCGCTCGTCGGGGCCGACGACGGCGACGGCCACCACCACGCCTGCCACAGCCCCCTGTACGACTTCAATGACTCCCTGATCGCCCACGTCGCTCGCGTGTACGCCCGCCTGGCGGGCGTGCCCGTCGAGCCGTGACCCACCCGACCGGGGACCCGTTGACGACCCACACCCCGACGCGACACCGATCGGCCGCACGAGGAGCCTGACCATGGACATGACCCCCTTCGAGCAGTGGGAATCCGAGATCCGCGGCTACTGCCGCGCCTACCCCACGGTGTTCGCCAGTGCCAGCAACGCCCGCCAGGTCGCCGAGGACGGCACCAGCTACATCGACTTCTTCGGCGGCGCCGGCGTGCTGCTGTACGGGCACAACCCGCCGGAGCTGAAGCGGGCGATGATCGACTTCCTCGAGGCCGACGGGGTCGCCCACAGCCTCGACATGTACACCACGACCAAGCGCGACTTCGTCCAGACGTTCCACGACGTGGTCCTCGAGCCCCGCGGCATGAACCACCGGATGCAGTTCATGCAGCCGTCCGGGACCAACGCGGTCGAGGCCGCCCTGAAGCTTGCGCGCACCGTCACGGGCCGCCGGCACATCGTGGCGTTCAGCCACGGGTTCCACGGCATGACGCTGGGTGCGCTGGCCGCGACGGCCAACGACGCGTTCCGGAAGTGGGCCGGGGTCCCGCTCGACGACGTCGTGCGCCTGCCCAATGAGTCTGCGCCCGGTGGCGGCATCGAGGCCATCGACGCCTACCGGGCGGCCCTGGAGGACGCCTCGAGCGGGCAGCTGCCGCCCGCGGCCTTCCTGGTCGAGGTCATCCAGGCCGAGGGTGGCGTGTGGGTCCACAGCGAGGAGTGGCTCAAGGCCATCCAGGACCTCGCCCACGACGTCGGGGCGCTGCTCATCATCGACGACATCCAGGCCGGCGTCGGTCGGACCGGCTCGTTCTTCAGCTTCGACGGGATGGACCTCGATCCCGACATCATCTGCCTCGCCAAGGGGCTGGGCGGCTACGGCACCCCCATCGCCATGAACCTCAACAAGCCCGAGCACGACGACCACTGGGCACCCGGGGCGCACACCGGAACCTTCCGGGGCCAGGGCCTGTCGTTCGTCGCGGGGCGGGTCGCCCTGGAGCGGTACCACGCCGAGGGCGCCACGCTGATGGACGACGTCGCCCGTCAGGGCGAGGTGATGCGCGAGCGCCTGCAGGCGATTGTCGACACCTACCCCGGTCGCGGGTGGCAGGTCCGTGGTCGCGGGATGATGCAGGCCCTCGACCTGCTCGACGGTGCCCTCGCCAGGCAGGTGCAGGCCGAATCGTTCGCCAACGGGCTGCTGATCGGCCCGTGCGGCACCAACGGGCGCGTGCTCAAGCTCATCCCGCCCCTGACGATCCCCGACGACGACCTGGCCGAGGGCCTCGACATCCTCGAGAAGGCCATCGCGACCGCCGCCGAGGAGGGTGCCTGATGCTCCAACGCGACGACATGACCTTCGCGCCGGAGGAGTACGAGCGGCGGATCCACGAGCTGCGCCAGCGCATGGAGCAGCGCCTGCTCGACGCGGTGGTGATCACCGACCCCGAGAACCTGATGTACCTGACGGACTACCAGACCACCGGGTACTCGTTCTTCCAGGCGCTGGTCGTCCCGCTCGAGGACGAGCCGTTCATGATCACGCGTGCGATGGAGGAGTCCAACGTCATCGAGCGCACGTGGGTGGAGCGCACCCGCCCCTACCCGGACACCGGCGACGCGATCCAGCAGCTGGTGACGTCCCTGAACGAGTTCGGGCTGACGAGGAAGCGGGTCGGGTACGAGCGCAACAGCTACTTCTTCCCGGCCTACCAGCAGGACCGCATCCACACGAGCTTCCAGTTCGGGACGCTGATGGACTGCTTCGGGATCGTCGAGGCGGGTCGCCGGACCAAGTCCCCGGCCGAGATCGAGATCATGAAGAAGGCGGCTCGGGCGACCGAGGCCGGGGTGCAGGCGGGCATCGAGGCCGCCCGGGCCCACGTCACCGAGAACGAGGTCGCCGCCGCGATCACCGCGGCGATGTACCGGGCCGGCGGGGAGTACCCGGCCGTGAATCCGTACGTCACCAGTGGACCCCGGTCGATGATCGGCCACGCGACCTGGGAGGGGCGGGAGGCCCAGCCCGGGGAGCACTTCTTCCTCGAGGTGGGCGGCTGCTACCGCCGCTACCACACGGCGATGATGCGCACCGTGGTGCTGGGCGACCTGACCCCGTCGCTCGAGAAGGCCCAGGAGAAGATGAAGCTCGCGCTGCGCGAACTGAAGTCGGTGATGGCGCCCGGCATGACCGTGTCGGACGCCGACTCGATCGTGCGCAACATCATCAGCGACAACGACGTGGGCGCGCGCCTCGTGACCCGGTCGGGCTACTCGATCGGCATCGCGTTCCCCCCGGCCTGGGACGAGGGCTACATCCTCAGCCTCAACCCGGGCGACTTCACGGTCCTGGAGGAGGGGATGACCTTCCACATCATCCCGTGGATGTGGGGCGTCGACGGGGACAAGACCGTGGGTATCTCGGACACCATCCGTGTGACCGCGGACGGGTGCGAGTCCTTCTACACACTGGACGAGGACTTCACCGTCCACGGCGAGGCCGTCCCGACCCGGGCGGGCGCTCGCGACCGCGAGGTCGTCCGCGGAATGGACGGAGCCGCCAGTCGGTACGTCCCGACGTCGGACGGCGAGGCCACGGCATTCACCGAGTCCGGCTGAAAGGCACCACCATGACGACGTTCACCGCCATCGACCCGACCACCGGCCAGGCCCTCCGCGAGGTGCAGACGGTCGACGCGGACGCGCTCGATCCGATGCTCGACCGTGCGCGCACGGCCCAGCGGGAGTGGCGGCGGCGCACCTTCAAGGAACGCGCCGACGTGCTCCGGGCCGTCGCCCAGCGCATGCGCGACGATCGCGAGCGCCTGGCGATGCTGATGACCGAGGAGCTGGGCAAGCCCATCACCGAGGCCCGCGGCGAGGTCGACAAGGCCGCGTGGTGCGCCGAGCACTACGCCGAGAACGCCGAGGACTACCTCGCGTCCGAGACGATCGCGTCGGACGCGACCCACAGCTACGTGCAGTACCTGCCGATCGGCACGGTGCTCGGCGTGCTGCCGTGGAACGCCCCGTTCTGGCTGGCGTTCCGGTTCTGCGCCCCCGCCCTGATGGCCGGCAACACCTGCATCATGAAGCACGACCGGCACGTGCCCGGCTGCGCCCAGGCCATCGCCGAGCTGTTCGACGAGTCCGTGGGCGCGCCCGACGGCCTGCTGCAGAACCTCGTCGCCGACCACGACGTCGTCGAGGCCGCCATCCGCGACCCGCGGGTCCAGGCCGTGTCGCTGACCGGGTCCGAGCGGGCCGGGTCGGCCGTGGCGTCGGCCGCGGCGTCGGAGATCAAGCCGGTCGTGCTCGAGCTCGGCGGGTCCGACCCGGCGATCGTGCTGGCCGACGCCGACCTCGAGCACGCGGCCGACGTGATCACGACGATGC
>CAZDIF010000117.1:0-7015 GCA_964505365.1 uncultured Actinomycetota bacterium | reverse complement strand
CCGTAGTAGCAGGGGTTGGCGATCGGCGGCGACGAGATCCGCAGGTGGACCTCGGCGGCACCGGCCGACCGCAGCATCGCCACCAGCTGCCGCGAGGTGTTGCCGCGCACGATCGAGTCGTCGACGACCACCAGCCGCCGGTCCTCGATGATCTCGCGCACGGGCGACAGCTTCAGCCGGATGCCGAGCTGCCGGAGGCTCTGGGAGGGCTGGATGAAGGTCCGCCCCACGTACCGGTTCTTGACCAGCCCGTCGGCGAACGGGATGCCCGCCTCGGCCGCGTACCCGGCGGCGGCGTCGCGTCCGGAGTCCGGCACGGGGATGACGAGGTCCGCCTCCACCGGTGCCTCGCGTGCCAGTTGCCGCCCCATCTCGCGCCGTGCGGCCAGCACGCTGCGGCCCGACTGTCGGTGGTCCGGCCGGGCGAGGTAGACCCACTCGAACAGGCAGAAGTGCGGGGTGGGCTCGGCGAACGTGCGGTGGTGCATCCCCCGCTGGTCCAGTGTCACCAGCTCGCCCGGCTCGACGTCGCGGACGTACACCGCCCCGACGATGTCCAGGGCGGCGGTCTCGGACGCCACGACCCAGCCGCCCCGCGGCAGCCGGCCGACGACCAGCGGCCGCACGCCGTGGGGGTCCCGGAACGCGTAGACGCGCTCCTCGTCCATCGCCACGACCGAGTAGGCGCCCTGCAGCTCCGGGGCGATCTGCACGATCGCCTCCTCGACCGACACGTCGACCTCGCGGGCCAGCAGCTCGGCCATGAGCCCGGAGTCGTTCGACGGGCTGCCGGCGAGCCGCCGGGCGAGGTCCGCCGTGTTGACCAGGTTGCCGTTGTGGCCCAGCGCGATCCCGCCGCCGGTGGGGGTCTCGCGGTACTGGGGCTGGGCGTTCGTCCACGACGACGACCCGGTCGTCGAGTAGCGGGTGTGGCCGATCGCGAGGTCGCCCTGCATCGCCGCCAGCCCGTTCGGCGTGAAGACCTGGTTGACCAGCCCCATGTCCTTGTGCACGAGGATGTTGTCCCCGTCGGACACGGCGATCCCGGCGGACTCCTGGCCCCGGTGCTGCAGCGCGTACAGCGCGTAGTAGGTCAGCGTCGCGACGTCCTCGCCGGGCGCGAAGATCCCGAAGACCCCGCACTCCTCGCGGGGCCCCTCGGCCACGTCGCGCAGGTCCCCCTCGACCGGCTCGACGGCGGGGGAGGCGAGCGGCAGGGAATCGCCGGGACGGACCACGCGAGGCGCCTTCGAGCGGTGGGTGGGACCGGGCACAGTGTACGGCGGGCCGGGGTGGGCCCGGCACGACCCGGCGTCGCTACCGGTCGGTCAGGTCGTCGCGCAACCGCCGCTGGCGCCGGCGCATGTACGTCTGCGCCTGGCGCTGGGCGCGCCGGGCCGGCGGCTCGCCGGTGTCACGTGGCATCAGGATCTCGGTCGTGGTCGTCACGTCCGTGTCCTCGTCCTCGTGCCCCGTGGTCGTCCGCAGGGACGACTCGACGGTGTCCAGGGTGCGACGCAGGGCACGAACCAGGCGGGTGAGGACCCGGTCGGGTGCGGCGGTGGACAGCATGGGCATCGGCCTCGGGAGGGAAGTAACGGCAGCGGTGCCCGGCTCCGGTGGTGATGGTGCCCATGGTCCCTGACGGGGCCGTGACCGGCGGGTGTCCATCCGGTCACCAGCCCAGGGGAGCCATGCCGGCAATGGCCCGCACCCGCCCCAGGAGGCCGTTGCAGGAGCACGTACTCAGCCGTGCTCGAGCACCCCCGGGAGGGCCTCGGTGGCCGCCTGGCGCACGTCGTCGAGGGGCAGGGCCACCACGCCGGCGATCTCCAGCACGTCCCCGCCGACGGTGCCGATGTCGCGCATGGGCACGTCGGCGTCGGAGCACAGCCGGGCCAGCGTGCGAACGTGGGCCGACGGCACCGTGACCACGACCCGGCCGGGGCTCTCGGAGAACAGCACCTGGCGCGCGTCGACGCCCTCCTCGGGCGACACGGTGACGCCGATGCCGCCGGCGACGCACGACTCGGCCAGCGTCGCCAGCAGGCCACCGTGCCCGACGTCGTGGGCGGAGTGCAGCAGCCCGTCGCGGGCGGCCTCGTGCAGCACCTCGCCGAGGTTGGCCTCCATCTGCAGGTCGACCGGGGCCAGCCGGCCGCCCAGCGGTGCGTCGAGGTGCTGCTGCAGCGCCGATCCGGCGAGGCCGGGCCGGGTGTCCGACCCGAGCAGGAACACGAGGTCACCGGACTGTCGGAACGCCAGCCCCACGGCGTGGGTGGCGTCCTCGAGCAGGCCGAGGATCCCGACGACCGGCGTCGGCCAGATGTGCTGGCTGCCGTCGCCGACCCGGGTCTCGTTGTACAGGGAGACGTTGCCCCCGGTGACGGGCACGCCCAGTGCCTCGCAGGCCTCGCCCAGCCCGGCGACCGACTCGGCGAACTGCCACATGATCTCGGGCCGCTCGGGGTTGCCGAAGTTGAGGCAGTTCGTGGTGGCCAGCGGCCGCGCACCGACGCAGGCGACGTTGCGAAACGCCTCGGCGACGACCCGGCGCGTGCCCTCGCGGGGATCGATCTCGCACCAGCGGCCGTTGCCGTCGGTGGAGCACGCCACCGCGCGCCGCGACCCCGGCAGGCGCACCACCCCCGCGTCGCCCATCCCGGGGCCCAGCACCGTGCCGCCCTGCACCAGCGAGTCGTACTGCTCGGTCACCCAGCTGGCGGCCGCGAGGTTGGGCGAGCCGAGGAACTCCAGCGCGAACGTCGCCAGGTCACCGGCCTCGTCGCCGATCCCGGGAACGGCCAGCGTGTCGGCCTCGACCGCCGCGTAGGCGTCCTGCCAGTCCGGCCGCTGCATCGGCCGGTCGTAGGTCGGGCCCTCATCGGCCAGCGACCGGGCCGGCAGATCGGCGACCACGTCGCCGTGTCGGGACAGCACCAGCCGGTCGCCGTCGGCCACCTCCCCGACCACCGACGCGGGCACGTCCCACTTCTCGGCGACCGCCAGCACCTCGTCGAGGTCGTCCGGCGAGCACAGGGCCAGCATCCGTTCCTGGCTCTCGGAGCACAGGATCTCCCACGAGGCCATCGACGGCTCGCGCAGGTGCACCCGGTCGAGGTCGACCCGCATGCCCATCGACGCGGCCGACGCCAGCTCGGCGGTCGAGCACGCGATGCCGGCCGCGCCCATGTCCTGGATCCCGGCGATCAGGTCGCGGTCGTACAGCTCGAGGCAGCACTCGATCAGCAGCTTCTCGGCGAACGGGTCGCCGACCTGGACGTTGGGGCGCTTCGCGTCGAGGCCCTCGTCGAACTCCTGGCTGGCCAGCACGCTGGCACCGCCGATGCCGTCCCGGCCGGTGGCCGACCCGAGCAGCACCGCGACGTCGCCGACCCGCTCGGCCTTCGCCAGCTGCAGGCGGTCGCGGCGCATCACGCCGATGGCCAGCACGTTGACCAGCGGGTTGCCCGCGTAGCGCGGGTCGAAGACCGTCTCGCCGCCGATGTTCGGCACACCCACGCAGTTGCCGTACCCGCCGACGCCGCGGACCACGCCGTCGATGATGTGGCGCTGGAGGTGGGCCGACTGCACGCCCTCGGCGTCGCGCGACGGGTCCCCGAACCGCAACGGGTCCATCACCGCGATCGGGCGCGCGCCCATCGTGAAGATGTCGCGCAGGATCCCGCCGACGCCGGTCGCCGCCCCCTGGTACGGCTCGACGAAGCTCGGGTGGTTGTGCGACTCGATCTTGAAGCTGACCGCCAGCCCGTCCTCGACGTCCACGACGCCGGCGTTCTCGCCGGGGCCGACCAGCACGTGCGAGCCCGACGTCGGCAGGGTCTTCAGGTGGACCTTCGACGACTTGTAGGAGCAGTGCTCGGACCACATCACCGTGTACATGCCGAGCTCGGAGACGGTCGGGACGCGCCCGAGGGCTTCGACGATGCGGTCGTACTCGTCGCCGCGCAGCCCGAGCTCGTGGCCGAGCTCACGGGCACGCTCGTCGGTGAGCATCTCGTCGGGCGGGAAGGCCCGATCGGGGGGCGCGTCGGACACGGCGGCCTCGTGGAAGCGGGCGAGGGGCGGACAGGCCGGACCCTACTCCAGCGACCCCGACCGGCCGCACCCGGTCAGCCGACCGGCGCACCCACCAGGCCGGCGAACATCGCGAGGCCCTGGTCGCCCGCCCACAGCAACGGGTCGACCGCGTGCTCGGGGTGCGGCATCAGCCCGACGACGTTGCCGGCCTCGTTGCAGACACCGGCGATGTCCCGGGCGGACCCGTTCGGGTTGTCCCCGGCGGCGTAGCGGAAGACGACCTGGCCCCGGGTCTCCAGCCGGTCGAGGGTGGCCTCGTCGGCGTAGAAGCAACCCTCGCCGTTCTTCACCGGGATGCTGACCGGGCCGGCGTCGGCGAACCCGCGGGTCCACGGGGTGTCCCGGTTGACGACCTCGAGCTGCACCGACCGGCACGTGAATCGCAGTCCGGCGTTGCGCAGCAGCGCGCCGGGCAGCAGGCGCGCCTCGCAGAGGACCTGGAACCCGTTGCAGATGCCGAGCACCGGTCCGCCGTCCCGCGCGAAGGCGGCGATCGCCTCCATCACCGGGGCGCGGTGGGCGACCGCCCCGCACCGCAGGTAGTCGCCGTAGCTGAAGCCCCCGGGCAGGATCACGGCGTCGACGTCGCCGACGGTGGCGTCCGCGTGCCACAGGGCCACCGCGTCGGCCCCGGCGACCTCGACCGCGCGCGCGGCGTCACGGTCGTCCAGCGAGCCGGGGAAGGTGACGATGCCGACCTTCACGCACGGGCCTTTCGTGGATCAGGACCCCGGACGATACCCGGCGTCGCGCAGCTGCTGGAGCGCGTCGGGGGCCTTCACCAGCAGCTCGGCGTCGAGGCAGCCACGCGGCGGCTCCTCGGTCAGCCCCAGGTCGAGGCATGCCTCGTGCTGGGCCTGCATCGCGGCGAGCTCGGCCTCGGCGGTCACCGGTTCGCCCGGCCACCCGGTGGCCAGGTGCACCAGCTCGTGGATGACCATGGGCGCCGCCCGGAGGCCGGGCTCGAACTGGAACCGCGGGTTGAGCTCGATGACGATGCGCTCGGTTTCCGGGATGGCCTCGACCAGCTCGACCCGGGCGGACGACTCGACGCCGGTCAGTTCGAACACGGCGACGCGGCCCTGCCCGCCCGACTCGATCCATCGCTGCATGCCGACCTGTGCCAGCGAGTAGTCCCCCGTCGCCAGCAGCTGGCACGTGGCCTCCAGCGCCGCCCGGACCGTCCCCCGGCCGCCGGCGTCGCCGAACAGCTCGATGCCGTCGGCGCAACCCGGACCGGGCTCGGTCTCGGCCGTCTCGTTGAGGACCGCCTGCCCACGATCGTGGGTGACCTCGGCGGTGCCGGGCGGTCGGCGTTCGGCGACCGTCAGCTCCTCGCGGGTGAGCAGCGTCGACGCCATCCAGACGCTGACGCCGAGTCCGACCACGACCAGGACCACCATCGGGATGACGAACCACCGCTGCAGCAACGGCTCGCCGTCCGGGAGGGACGGCAGCCCGTCACCGGGCCCGCCCGGCGTGGCCCTGGGCCGGCGTGCCATCAGCTGTCCGCGTCGGCCCGCTCGGCCTCGGTGATGACCCGCCACGTGTAGGACTCGATCACCGGGTTGGTGAGGAAGTCCGCACACAGCCGGTCCACGAGCCCGGAGAGCTCGTCCTCGGGCGCGTCCACGTCGAGCTCGAGGTGCTTGCCGATGCGCACGTCGGAGATCCCGGCGTACCCGAGGCCGGGCAGGGCCCGTTCGACCGCCCTCCCCTGCGGGTCGAGGATCTCGTGCTTGAGCAGGACGTCGATGGCGACACGCGGCATGGCGGCCCTTGTGTGCGACTGGCGGGTCGCGGGGAGTCTACGGCCCGCCCGCGCCTCCTCTGGAGCTCACACCATGGCGGCGCTGGTCATGTCCATGTGCTCGCGGGTGAACTCGACCAGCCGCGGGATGTACTCGCGGAAGTCGGGGACCGTGATGCCGGTGCCGGCCAGGTCGCGGTCGGTGTTGTCGGTGAGGTAGTGGGTCGGATGGGTGAAGTACGGGATCGCCTCGGCGGGGAACTCCACCAGCCGCTGCGCCCAGCCGATCCGGCCGACGAGCGCGGTCGCGGGCCCCTCGGGCAGCGGGACCTTCACCAGCTGCTTGCCGGCAGCCGAGGCGAACGTCTCGACCATCTCGTCGATCGTGGGCGGGTTCGGGTGCGCCAGGGCGTAGGTCACCCCGGACGAGTGCTCCTGCGCCGACAGGTGCGCGATCGCGTCGACCACGAAGTCCCGCGGGACGAGGTTGAAGCGGAAGGCGTCGGGGTTGCCGACCATCGGCATGACCGCGAAGCGCCCCGGCTGCTTCAGCAGCAGCTTCGCCACGTAGTAGGGACCATCGAGCTTCTGGGTGGCGCCGGTGCGGGAGTCCCCGTTGACCACGGACGGCCGGTACACGGTCGCGGGCACGCCGTGCTCGTCCATCGCCTCGCGGACGACCACCTCGGCGAGGTACTTGGTCTCGTCGTAGTTGTTGGCGAACGGCTGGCCGGTGTTGACCAGGTCGGTCTCGCGCCACGGCCCGACGTACCGGCCGGACACGTAGCACGTCGACACGTACTGGTACCGCTGCAGGCCATCGCAGCGCAGGACGAAGTCGGTGACGTGCCGGGTCCCGTCCACGTTGACCCGCATCGCGAGGTCCCGCGCCACGGCCAGGTCGTACACGGCCGCGAGGTGGAACACCTCCGTGGTCGTGCGGGCCAACTCGTCGAGCTGCTCGCCGAGGCCGAGGTCCGGCACGGTGATGTCGCCCGGCACCAGCCGGATCCGGCCCACGAGATCCGCGTCGGCCTTCTCCAGCTCGGCGACCCGCTCGGCGGCGACCGGCAGGAACTTGTCCTGCACGAGGCAGACCGCCTCGGCGTCCGGGCTGCGCCGCAGCACCCGCGGCAGCAGCTCCACCCCGAGGAACCCCGGGAA
>CAZDIF010000116.1:0-7045 GCA_964505365.1 uncultured Actinomycetota bacterium | reverse complement strand
ACGGTCGCCCGCTCCACCCCGGTCGTCACCGTGACATCCGCCGGCGCGGACGGCGGCAGCTGGATGAGGAAGTGACTGCGCCCCACACGCTGCTGATCACTCCATCGCGCGGTGGCCTCGATGCCGTAACCGCCATTGCACGACTGGGTGTCTTCGGCGAACGGCGCCAGCGTCTTCGGCTCCAACGACGCACCCGCCCAGTTCCTCGTCCGTCGCTCGGTGCCGAACTCGCAATCGTTCTGTGCCGCCAGATTCACCGGCGTGTCGTAGAGCAGCTCGTTCGTAGGTCCCAGAAGTCGCAGTTGGACGGTCTCGGGGCACTCGAAGCGGAAGTCATACCCGGTCGCCACCTCTAGGGCCACCGAGTCGGCTGACCTCACAACGGCGTCCTGTTCGGGGGACGTCACACGCACCACAACGTCCGCCATGGCGGTCGTGGCCGGCAGCAGCAGGGCGAGTGCCGTCAGGGCACCCACCAGTGCGACGTGTCGGTTCACGGTCGTGATCCCCTCGAGGACGATCGGGACGGGTGTCCGGCCTTGCTCCCCGTCGAGGAGGGTAACGATCGGCCACGTGGCCGGTGACAGGGCCGACCCGTGCTAGTGCGCGGCGGCCTGCAGGTCGCCGGCGTCACGACGCTGCTCGTACGTCCCGTAGTCGAACGAGTCGACGAGCTCCGCGCGGATGATGATCCGCTCGCGGGCCGATCCCTTCGGGTGGCAGCTGGTCAGCGTCAGCAGGGAGTCCGGCGACTGGTCGATGATCGACCAGTCCCGCGGGTGCGTGATGCAGGCGGCGCTGTCCTCGTGGCGGGTGCACTCGCCCTCGGTCGGCGGGGCCGTGACCTCGTACCGGAAGTCGCCGATGGGGGTGGACAGCCAGATCTCGTCGCCGACCTGCAGTTCGTCCACGCGGTTGAAGGGCTTGCCGTACGTGGTCCGGTGGCCCGCGATCGCGACGTTGCCGGCCTGGCCGGGCAGCGGCGTGTTCGGGTAGTGGCCGGCCCCGGCCCGCAGCGCGTCCGCGGAGGTGCCCTCCACGACGAGCGTCTCGACCTCGAGGGCGGGGATCGCGAGCCTGGTCAGTGCCGCGCCCTGCTCGCCGGAGACCTGGGCCTCCCACTCGGCGGCGCTGTCGACCGTGATGGCCTCGAACTGGTCGTCGAGGCGGTTCTGCAGCAGGTTCTCCGTGTACAGGTCCGTGAAGAACGGGTAGCTGAACAGCAGGAGCCCGCCGACGAACAACAGGGCGGTGAGGGCCGACAGCAGCATCCGACCGATCGGACGCCGCCGCAGCGAATCCACGAGGAAGCCCGTGGACGTGGGGGATCCGGGCGGGGTCGGGTCGTAGGCGAGGCCCGTCGCGGGGTGGTCCTCGCGCTCGTCGCTGGGTGTGGCCATCACCGTCCTCGAACTGTCCGGGCCGTCCGGGACGCGGCACGCGCCCCGACTGGCTCAACGAGTGAACCAGACGACGGTTCCGCGGAACCGCCGGTGAGTGCCGGCGGAACCCTCGTCCCCCACAGTGTCGGCACAACGGGCATCAGGCTTTCGTCATGGAAGGCAGGGAGCAGCGCGCGCAGCGTTTCCGACCTCGCGGGGCATCCTGCGGCGTGACGGCGTCCCCGTCCGGGACGAGCGCGGCCGACGAGGTCGCGCGGACCTCGTGGATGCCGATCTGGCCCAGCAGGCGCGAGTCGACGTCGACAGCGACCTCGACCGTCGCCGAGGTCGGTCCGACGCGGACGGATTCGAGGCGGGCACCGTTGGCCGTGGCGACGGTCGCGGCGGCGTCCCGCGGTCCGGCGGTGCCGCCGGGCTGCAGGGCCGTGACCGCGGCCAGGGCCCCGGCGTCGGCGGCGGTGGCCGCGACGGCCGACGCGCGCAGCAGCAGGGTCACCTCCACGGTCGCGACCGCGGCGAGGACCACGACGACGAGCAGCACGCCGGCCTGCATCACCGCCATCGACCCCGCGTCGTCCGACCGTCGCGGCCGCGTCACGGCGATCCCCGTTCGAGCTGCGGTTCGCCGTGGGCGACCGCACGGCCGGTCAGGGCGATGTGGGGCCAGCGGCCGGCGCGGCGCAGGACGACCTGCACGTCCACCGTGTCGCCCCGCCCGCGCACGCTCGGGTCGATGGTCACCTCGACCTCGACGTCCGGACCGGCCGCCCGCGTCACGGCCGCGTGCACCTCGCCGTCGGCCGGGCTGGTGGCCGCCACCCGGGCGCCGAGCCGAGCCAGCTCCTGCGCCAGCAGGACGTCACGGGCGACGGCGACCAGCTGCAGGAGCGCGAGTGCGCACAGGGCCACCACCGGCACGGCCATCGCGGCCTCCAGCGAGAGGGACCCGCGCTCGGCGCGCCTCATGACAGCCCAAGCAGCCGACCAGCGGCAGCCATGATCCGATCAAGGAGCTCGAAGACCGCGCCGCCGGTCGCCCAGCGGATGACGAGGGAGGCGATCGTGGCGCCCACGACCACGATCAGCCCGTACTCGGTCGTCATCGACCCGGCCTCGTCGTCGTGCGCCGCCGTCGGCGTCGCGGTCGGCGCGGCCGCCGTGCGCGACGCGGGCCGTGCCAGCGCGACCGCGGTGTCGGCGGGCGGCTGCGGGATCCGGCCCCGCCCGGCGGGGTGGGCGGCGATCGCCCGCCGGCGGGCCGCGGCCACCGACGGGTCGGGGCCACGGTCGTGGAGCGGGTGGTGGGTGGGATCGGGTGCCATGGGTGTTCCTTTCTGGGTCAGCTCCCGCCGACGGCCGACAGGCCCGAGGCGACGATCGGCGCACCGATCGCCAGGACCGTGGCCGGCAGCAGGAGCAGGCTCGTGGGGAAGGTCAGGCGGGCAGGCAGGCGCAGGGCCCGGGCCTCGGCGAACGCTCCGCGGTCGGCCCGCACCTGCCGGGCGAGGTCCCGCAGGGCCGGCGCGAGCGGGCTGCCGACCGCCATGCCGTCCGCGAGGACCCGGCACAGCGGCACGAGGGCGGTGGGCGCCCCGTCGGCCATCGCGTGCATCCGGCCGAGCTCGACGTGCCAGGCGACGCGGCTCAGGTCCGCGGCAAGCTCCGGCAGCTCGCGTGCGGATTCACGCAGGGCCGCGGCGACGGTGAGCCCGGCGGACAGGGCGGTGGCCAGCAGCTCGCAGGCCGTGGCAAGCGACCGGTGGGGCGGGGACGGGCCGGGACGATGGGTGGCCCACGCGACCGCCGCGGCCAGCACCGCCGCCCAGGGGCCCACGACCACCAGCGCCAGCAGTGCCGCACCCAGGCTGCGCGGCAGGGGGCCGGACGGCGTCGGCTCGCGGTCCGCGTGCCGTAGCAGGCCGATCGTCAGCGCAGCACCGAGGCCCCACAGGACGACGGCCACGGCGGCGACGGCCAGGCCCGGACCGGACGTGTAGAAGGCGACGAGGTCGAGGTCCAGCAGCCGACCGAGGACCGGCACGACGACCACGGGGAGGGCGACCAGCAGCACGGCGACGGTGCGGGCGGGCGCGGTGGCCATGGCGACCTGCCGGTCGGTTCGTCGCTGCTGTTCGTGGGCGTCCTGCACGGCGGCGAGCACCGGCAGCACGGGCGCGCCCACGCGGTCGGCGACGGCCAGTGCCGACCGCGCCGGGTCCGGCAGGTCTTCGGCCGGCCGGATCGGCAAGCCCGCGGCGGCCCGCAGCCGGATCCGCGCCAGCGCCACGTCGGCGTCCGTGGAGGGCGAGCCCATCACGGCGCCTGCCAGACGGTGCGCAGGCGGCGGGTGCCGTCCGGACCCACCTCGACGGCCACGACCTCGTCGACCCGCCGGCGCTGGCCGTCCCGGCCGACCGCCACGACGAGGTCCACCGCGGTGTCGACCTGGGCACGGGCCGCCGCCAGCGGGGTGCCCGTCAGCAGCGCCATCCCTTCGAGCCGCACCAGCGCGTCGGCCGCGCCGTTGGCGTGCACGGTCGTCATCGAGCCCGCGTGCCCGGTGTTCATCGCCTGCAGCAGCCCGGCCACCTCGGCCCCGCGCACCTCGCCGACCACGAGCCGGTCGGGCCGCATCCGCAGGGCGTTGCGGAGCAGGTCGGCGAGGTCGACGCCACCGATGCCGTCGGGGCCGGGCTCGACCGTGCCCAGCGGCACGGCATGGCGGGACGGGCGGCCGAGCTCGGGCGTGTCCTCGAGCACCACGACGCGGTCGTCGCCGACCTCGCCCAGCAGGCGGCGCAGCAGGGTCGTCTTGCCGGACCCGGCGCGACCCGCGACGACCACGTTGTGGCGCACGGCCACCGCGTCGACGAGGACGGCCCGGAGGTCGTCCGGCACCGTGCCGGCCGCGCGCAGGTCGTCCCAGGTCGGGGCGATGGCGGGGATGCGGCGCAGTGTCAGCACCGGCGCGTCCGACAGCGGCGGCAGGAGCGCGTGCAGGCGCACGCCGCCCGGCAGCACGGCGTCGGCCGTCGGGTGGGCCCGGTCGAGCCGGCGGCCGGTCGGCCCGAGCACCCGGCGGATCACGTCCACCATCGCGTCCGCGTCCCGGAAGGCGACGTCGGTGTGCTGCAGCCGGCCGCCGCGGTCGACCCACACGTCGTCGGGGCCGTTGCAGCAGACGTCGGTGACCTGCGGGTCGCGCAGCAGCGACTCGACCGGACCGAGGCCGGCGACCTCGTCGACGAGGTCGCGCACCGTCCGGGCCCACGCCTGCGGTGACAGGACCACGCCCTCGGCGGCCAGCGCCCGGGCCACGGCGCGTCGCAGCGCCGGTCGGTCGGCAGGGCCGGCGGCGACGTCGCCGTCGCGGGCGACCCGGTCGAGGACAGCACGGTGGAGGCGGTCGTCGACCTCGGGGGTGATGCGGTTCGATGCGGCGGTGGGCGCCACGTCGTGTCCTGTTCCGCCGCCCCCGGCGGGTGGACCGTGTCGATCAGGGACGCTACGGCCGCGAGGACCGCCTCGACACCACCGATCCGACCGCTGTGGAAACTCAGCCCATCAGGGACCGTGCCAGCGGGTCGAGGGTGGCCAGCCATCGGCCGGGCAGCGACGCCGGCACGCGCCGGACCGCGCCCGCCCGTCCGACGCGGCTCGACCAGGGCACGAGGACCTGGTGGGCCCGACCGGCCGTGGTCCGGGCCCACGCGCCGGGGTCCACCGCCCCACGGTCGCCGACGACCACGGCACCGGCCGGCGTGCGGTCGACCGCGGCCAGGCCGGCACGGTCTCGGACGCAGACGAGCAGGTCCACCTCCGTGCCGACACCGCGGTCGTGCAGCACGACGACCTCGTCGGGCGCGGCCACGGGGACGGCCCCCGGGTGGGTGCTGCCGACGACGCGCAGGCCGGAGACGCCCGGCACGGCGGTGGCGGCGTCCCATGTCCGGTGGCCGGCCAGCGCCTCGGGTGCGACCACCGCCACTCCGTCCAGCGGCACGTCGCCGGAAGCCACCACCAGGGCCGGCCGACCGTGCCATGCGACGAGGCCGCCGAGGGCCATCGCCACGGTCGTGGTCCCCACGCCGCCGGCCGCCCCGCCGACGCGCACCACCGTGCCGCGTGGATCGGCACCCTCCCCCAGCAGCCTCGCCGCCACGTCGCCGAGGCCGTCACGCTCGTGCGGCCAGCGCAGGACCGCCCGGGCCCGGTGGGCGGCGACGGCCGCCCGTGCAGCCGGGTCGTCGTCACGGACCAACAGGACCGCGGGGACGTCCGTCGGCACGTCGGCGGCCACCCCGACCACGGCGAGGGCGGCCGGCAGCTCGTCGCCGCGGGTGGCCTGCCACCCGAGCGTGCCCTCCAGGTGGGCCAGCACCTCGCCGGTCATCCGCGCATCGACGTCGACACGCACCGGCAGGGCCCCGTCCTCGACGCCCACGGGTCGACCTTTCCTCGGCGTCCAGACGACACTACGTCCGGGCCCGGTCTCCCGGACGGCCCCGCCCGGGGCTGTGGACGGCCCCGGCACTACGCTCGCCCGCACCGCCCATTGACGAGGGGTCGCCACGTGGTGGAGGAGACGGGCCAGCAGGACCTCCCGGTCCCACCGGACCCGGCACGCGAGGACACCGCGCAGCGCTACGCCCGCGAGGACGCCGACGCGCTCCCCGCCGAGATCGTCGCGCGCCACGCCCGGCGCCGCACCGGCGCCCGGTCGGCGGCGTTCTTCGACCTCGACAAGACCATCATCGCCCGGTCGTCCACGTTCGCATTTGGCCGGACCTTCATGCGCGATGGCCTGCTGTCGCCCACGACGGTGCTACGGGGCATGTACGCGCAGGCCGTCTACCAGCTGGTCGGGGCCGACCACGACCGCATGGAGCAGATGCGCCACGCGATGCTGGAGCTCACGCGCGGCTGGGAGGCCGAGCGCGTCCAGCGGCTCGTCCACGAGACGGTCGAGGAGGTCATCGCGCCGCTGGTGTTCCAGGAGGCGCTGGACCTGTTCGCGATGCACCGGGCGGCGGGCCGCGACCTGTGGATCGTGTCGTCGTCGGGCGAGGAGATCGTCGTCCCGTTCGCCCACCACCTCGGCATCGACGACGTCATCGCCACGGTCTCGGGGGTCGACGACGAGGGCCGCTACGACGGGACGCTGCAGTTCTACGCCTACGCGGGCAACAAGGCCACGGCGATCCGCCAGGTCGCCGAGGCCCGTGGCTACGACCTCGCCCAGAGCTTCGCCTACAGCGACTCGATCACCGACCTGCCGATGCTGTCGGCCGTCGGCCAGCCCACCGCGGTCAACCCCGACCGCGAGCTCCGCGCCGCCGCCACGGCGATGGGCTGGCCCGTCCGCGACTTCGTGTCACCGGTCTCGCTGCGCCAGCGGTTGCCCACCGTGCACCGGCCCCGCAACGAGGTGCTGGTCGGCGTGGCCACGGCCGCCGCGGCGGGCCTGGTGGCCTGGCGTGCCCTGTCCGGCCGCAGCGAGTCGCCCGGCCGGACCTCGATCACGTGTAGTCGCGCTGGTAGGTGATCAGGCCGTCCTCGTTGAACTCGAGGAACGTGGCGCGGGGCAGGTCGTTCCAGCGGCGGCCGCCGGCGGTGTAGGAGATCGTCCACTCGACCGCGAG
>CAZDIF010000115.1:0-7060 GCA_964505365.1 uncultured Actinomycetota bacterium | reverse complement strand
GCCTGACGATCACGACCACAGCGAGGTAGCAACCATGTCGATCTTCATTGACGAGAACACCAAGGTGGTCGTGCAGGGCATCGGCTCGCAGGGCACCTTCCACGCCAAGCGCAACCAGGCCTACGGCACCAAGGTCGTCGCCGGCACCCACCCGAAGAAGGGTGGCACCACCTGGGACGAGCTCGACGTCCCCGTGTACGCCACGGTCAAGGAGGCCGTCGCCGAGGCAGGCGCCAACACCTCGATGGTGATGGTCCCCGCGCCGTTCACCAAGGGCGCGATCCTCGAGGCGTACGAGGCCGGCATCGAGACCATCATCACCATCACCGAGGGCGTGCCGGTCCACGACATGACCGAGGTCTACGACACGGTCGTGCGCCGCGGCGGCGTGCGCCTGATCGGCCCGAACTGCCCCGGCGTGATCAGCCCCGGCAAGTCCAACGTCGGCATCATCCCGGCCGACATCACCAGCCCCGGCAAGGTCGGGCTGGTGTCGCGCTCCGGCACGCTGACCTACCAGATCATGCACGAGCTGGCGCAGGCCGGCATCGGCATCTCGACCTGCGTCGGCATCGGCGGTGACCCGGTCATCGGCACCCAGTTCCTCGACGTGATCGAGGCCTTCGCGAACGACCCGGAGACCGAGGCGATCGCGTTCGTCGGCGAGATCGGCGGCACCGAGGAGCAGCAGGCCGGCAAGTGGATCCGCGACAACATCCCGGACACCCCGGTCGTCGGCTACATCGCCGGGTTCGAGGCACCGGCCGGCAAGCAGATGGGCCACGCCGGGGCCATCGTCAAGGAGGGTGGCGAGGGCGGCGAGTCCGCCGCCGAGAAGAAGGAGATCCTCGAGGGCTACGGCATCTCCGTCGCCATGAACCCCTCCGAGGCCGCCCAGCTGATGATCTCGAGGCTGCGGGAGGGCTGACCTCCTCTCGTTCATTCGTCAAGGAGCGGCCGGTTCGCGCCGATCACGGGGGAGTGGAAGGCGAGCCGGACCGCTGGAGCCAGGTCGGCCAGACCCTGGACTGGGTCGCCGGCCTCGTCGCCACGCGCGTGGACCGCGATCCGCCGGAGCTGGTCTGGCCCGCCATCGGCGTCGGACTGGCCTGCGGCCTCGGTGCCGAGGCGGTCGGCGCGGCCGCGGGGGCCGACCGTGCGCTGCTGTTCGTCGGCGTCAGCCTGACGCTGAGCGGCTTCGGCATGCTCGCCCTGCTCGTCCGGCGCCTCCGGCGCGGCCACGGCGCGGGGGTGCGGACCGGCGAGGCCGCCGTGCTCGAGCCCTGGCTGCGGCGACTGCAGGTGCTGCTGGCGGCGGTGCTCGTCGCGGTGGTGGCACTGCTGATCGGCGGCGCCGTCGGCGGGTCGGTGCTGCTCGTGGCCCGCAACCTCCTCGAACTCGGGCGCGTGGGCACGATCGTGCTGGCGATCTCGTTCCTGCTGCTCGACGACGAGGTCGGCCTGCCCGACTGGCTCGGCAGCCTCCGCCCCGCGACCGCGGACGCCCGCCACTGAACCCCCGGGCAAGAGAGAACCCCCGGTCGGGGGAGACCGGGGGTTCTGAAGCCGGGACGCGCGGGGCACGGCGTCTACCGGCGAGCGGGGGACCCTGGGGGAAGGGTGCCCTCCGCCGAACGCACCGTCCGATGGGGCGTCGGACGTAGAGTGGTGCGTTCCTGACGGCCAGGGGCGGGCCGTCGGAAAGAACTGTAGCAGGGCCGTGGGGGCTGCGCACCGTGCTGGCACGTAGATTTCCCCGGACGAACGGCCATGGCCACCCTGACCGTTGCTCCCGAGGGCACGGTGCCGACGACCAGGGACCGGGTCGCGGGCGCCCGGCAGCACCGAAAATCGACACCCGTCGTGCCCTGCCGGCCAATCCGGCGCCCCTGCATCAGCGGTCCGGCCAGTCGCCGGAACGCTCGAATTCGAGGTGGCGCGCGACCTGCCTCGCTTCGTCCATGGCGCGCTCGCGTGCGCTCTCCGCAGCGATGAGTGCGCTCAGGCGACGAAACAGGGGGGTGCCGGCGACCCACGGGTCCGTGTCGGCGATCCGGGCGCGCTGCTCGGGCGTGAGTTCCCGGTGGGCGCGTTCCCGCAGGTCCTCGCTGGAGCGCTCCAGCCAGCCGCGCAGGTTGCGACGGTGCGTCGGCGTCAGCGACACCAGGTCGTGGGTGGCGCCCGACGAGCTGGTCCAGGTGCGGTCCTGCAGCAGGACGGCCAGGTCCAGCGACCGGGGCGGCCGGCGGCGTCCCTCGCGGGCCGTGGCCTGCAGCTTGGCCACCCGCAGGTACAGCGGCGCGTGGTCCTCGACCGGCACCTCGCCGGCGGCGACCCGGTCGCCCACCACGGGGTCCCGGAACGCGTGGGCGTAGCTGGACCGGTGCACGTGGAGCTGGCGGGCGATCCGGTCGAGGGTTGCCCGGTCGGCGTCGTCGAGGGCGACCACCTCGCCGTCGGTGAGCGTGACGTGGACGTCCTGGTTGACCTCGTCGGGGTCGAGGACGATCCGCGCCATCAGCGTGCCTTCCGGGGTGGTACGAATGGTAGGCGCCCCAGCCAGCCGCCCGGTTCCCCTCCACAGCCGTAACACCGGCGAAACGGTCGGGAAAATGCCGGGCAACAGGCGTGCGCGACCATCCGCGTCACACCGACCAGGAGCAACCACATGAAGCTCGTGACCGCGATCGTGCGGCCCCACGCCGTCGACGACGTGAAGGGCGGGCTGCAGGAGCTCGGCATCGAGGGGCTCACCCTCACCGAGGTCCGCGGATACGGCCGCCAGCGGGGCCACACCGAGGTGTACCGCGGCGCCGAGTACACCGTGGAGTTCGTGCCGAAGATGCGGCTCGAGGTGCTGTGCACCGAGGACCGGGTCGACGACGTCGTCGACGCGATCGTCAAGCACGGCCGTTCGGGCCAGGTGGGCGACGGCAAGGTGTTCGTGACGTCGGTGGACCGGGTCGTGCGGATCCGCACCGGCGAGGAGGACCACGACGCCCTGTGACGGTCGACGTGACGCGCACCCCACGCGTCGTCGACGACCTGCGGTCCCGTCACTCCGGCCTCGTCGCGGACGGGCCGGAGCCGGGCCGTGCCTGGTGCCGTGCCTGGTCGGACGCGGTCGACGACGCGCTGCGCTCGCTCGCCGAGGAGGTCGCGGTCCCGGGGCGCTGGTGCCTGGCCGCCGTGGGCGGCTACGGGCGGCGTGAGCTGTGCCCCGGGTCGGACGTCGACCTGCTGGTCGTCCACGACGGGCTCGACGAGCCGGACCTCGAGCACGTGGTCCGCGCGATCGTGTACCCGCTGTGGGATGCACAGCTCACCGTCGGCTACGCCGTCCGCAGCCGGAAGGAGGCCGTGGCCGCCGTCGACGAGCTCGCTGACGCGACCACGCTGCTCGACGTCCGACCGGTCCACGGTGACACCGCGCTGCTGCGGGGCGTCCAGGACCGCGCACTGGCCCGGCTGCGGCGACGCCCGGGGCGGTTCCTCGACGCACTGACAGCGGCCGACGACGAGCGCCGCGCCCGGTCCGGCCACGCCGCCGAGGTGCTCGAGCCCGACCTCAAGAGCGGCGCCGGCGGGCTGCGCGACGTCCAGTCGCTGCGCTGGGGGGCGGCCGTGCTGCTCGGGTCCGTCGGCCTCGACCCCCTGGTGTCCGCCGGCTACCTCGGGGCCGAGGACCGGTCGCGACTGTCCCGGGCCTACGACCGCCTGCTCGCCGAACGGGTGGCCACCCACCTCACCGCCGGGCGGAAGGAGGACACCGTCGCGTTTCCGCTGCAGGAGGAGGTGGCGCGACGCCTCGGCCACGTCGACGGCGCCGACGACCGGGACACCGCCGCCCACCGGCTGCTCTCCGAGCACTTCCTCGCCGCCCGGACGATCGACCACGTGCACGCCCGGGCCTGGCGGCTGATCAGCGCCGATGCCACGGCCGGGCGCCGGCGGCGGCGTCCCGCCCAGGCGCACGTCGACGGGTTCGAGATCGTGGATGGCGTCCTGCGGCTCGGCGACGTGCCGGTCGGGGAGCCCGACCTGCCGGTCCGCCTGCTGCGCGCCCTGGTCCGCTCGGGGGCCGTGCTCGACCGGCGCACCGCCGCGACGCTGCGCCGTGCCAGCGAGGTCGACCCGCCGTGGACCTGGACGGACACCGCTCGCCGGCACCTCCTCGGCGTGCTGTGGCGGGGCGAGCCGGCGCTGTCGGCCATGGCCGAGCTCGACGACGCCGGCGTGCTGGTGGCGATGCTGCCCGAGTGGGAGCCCGTGCGCGGCCGGGCCCAGCGCAACCCGTTCCACCGGTACTCGCTGGACCGCCACGCGTGGCACGCCGCCGCGGAGCTGGGGGAGCTGGTGCGCCGCGAGCCGTGGGCCGCCGACACGCTCGAGCGGGTGGTCGACCGGGACGCGCTGATGCTCGGGACCCTGCTGCACGACGTCGGCAAGGCCGCGGGCGAACCCCACAGCGAGACTGGCGTCCCGGTCGCACGGGCGGTCTGCGAGCGCCTCGGCGCGTCGCCCGCCACGACCGACCGGGTGGGGCGTATGGTGAGGCTGCACCTCCTCCTGCCCGACGTGGCACTCCGTCGCGACCTCGCCGACCCCGTGCTGGTCGACGCGGTCGCCGAGGAGGTCGGCTCGCCCGAGATGCTGGCGGCCCTGCACCTGTTGGCCGCCGCCGACGGACGGGCCACGGGCCCGTCAGCGTGGACGGCCTGGAAGGCGTCCCTCGTCCAGACCCTGGTGGTGAAGGTGGCCCACGTGCTCGATGACACGACGACCCCCGACGAGCTCAGCGACGGCGCCGTCGCCACGACGCGGGAGGCCCAGCAGCTGGCGTCCGAGCTGGGCACCACGGCCGAGGCCGTGCGGGACCACCTCGCCCGGCTGCCGCAGCGCTACGCCGCCCACGTGTCGCCCCGCGCGGTGGTGCGGCACTGCCTCATGACCGCCTCCCCTCCCGAGCCGACGGAGGTCCGCACCCGCGTCACGCCGGGTGCCGATCGGGAGGACGACCTCGACGCGTACGACGAGCTCGACGTCGTCGCCGTCGACGCCCCGGGGCTGTTCTCCCGGGTTGCCGGCGTGCTGGCCCTCAACGGCGGGTCGGTCATGGGGGCCGCGGCCTTCACCCGGGACGACGGCGTGGCCGTGGACACCTTCACCGTCGTCCGGCCCGAGGGGGCGCCGGCCAGCTGGTGGGCACGCGTGGAGGGCGACCTCGTCGACGCGGTCGCCGGCCGCCTGGCGCTGCGGGCCCGGGTGGCCCGGCGCGCGCGCCAGGAGGAGCGCCGGCTGGCCCGCCTGCCCGAGGTCGACACCGCCGTCACGGTCACCGAGGACGAGTCCGGCAGCGCCAGCCTCGTGGAGGTGCACACGGTCGACCGGGTCGGCGCGCTGTTCACCATCACCGAGGCGCTCGCCGAGCTGACCCTGGACATCGTCGTGGCACGCGTGCAGACGCTGGGCCACGAGGTCGTCGACGTGTTCACCGTCCGCGACGGGGCGGGGCGTCCGCTGGACGACGACCACGCCGCCGAGGTCCAGCTCGCGGTCACCTCGGCGCTGGAGGCCCTGGGGACCGCCGGCGGCTGACCGCCGAGTCCGCCGACCGTGGCCATCTCGTCAGGAACCCGCGGATGCGCGTGTTTCTGACGACGTGGGGTCAGAGGATGCCGCCCTCGGCCATGCGCTGGTAGTCGAGCACGCGGTCGAGGGTGGCCTCGTCGATGCCGTCCTCGAGCGCGACCTCGCGGAGGGTCTTGCCCTCCTTGTGGGCCGTCTTGGCGAGCGTGGCGGAGCGCTCGTAGCCGATCTCGGGGACCAGCGCGGTGACCTGCATGAGGGACTGCTCGACCAGCTGCGGCCCGCGGCCGGTGTCGGTGATGCCCTCGATGCACTTGTCGACGAACACCTCCGAGACGCGGCCGAGGAGCTCGAGCGACTCGATGACGTTGCGGGCCATCAGTGGGATCATGACGTTGAGCTCGAGCTCGCCGGACAGGCCGCCGACCGTCACGGCCGCGTCGTTGCCGATGACCTGCGCGGCCACCTGGCGGACGGACTCGGGGATCACCGGGTTGACCTTGCCGGGCATGATCGACGAGCCGGGCTGGATCTCGGGCAGCTGCAGCTCGTAGAGGCCGGTGCGCGGGCCCGAGGACAGCCAGCGGATGTCGTTGGCGATCTTGAGGAGGCTGACCGCGGCCACCTTGCAGGCGCCCGACAGCTCGACCAGCGCGTCGCGGGACCCCTGGGCCTCGAAGTGGTCGGAGGCCTCGCGGAAGGGGATGCTGGTCCGCTCGGTGATCTGCTCGACGACCGTCTCGACGAAGCCGGGCGGGCAGTTCAGGCCTGTTCCGACGGCCGTGCCGCCGAGCGCCAGTTCGTGGATCGAGTCGAGCGCCTTCTCGATCCGGCCGACGCCGAGCTCGACCTGGCGGGCCCAGCCGGAGAACTCCTGGCCGAGGGTGACCGGGGTCGCGTCCATGAGGTGGGTGCGGCCGGACTTGACCACCTCGGCGAACTCGCCGGACTTCGCGCGCAGGCCGCGGGCGAGCTTGCGCAGGCCCGGGATCGTCACGTCGACGGCCGTGCGCGCGCTGGCGATGTGCACCGCCGAGGGGAAGGAGTCGTTCGAGGACTGCGAGGCGTTGACGTGGTCGTTGGGGTGGACGCGGTCGGAGCCCAGGTCCTCGCCGAGCAGCTGCTTGGCCCGGTTCGCGATCACCTCGTTGGCGTTCATGTTGGTCGAGGTGCCCGAGCCGGTCTGGAAGGTGTCGACCGGGAAGTGCGCGTCGAGCTGGCCCGCGATGACCTCGTCCGCGGCGTCGCGGATTGCCTGGGCGACCTCGGCGTCGATCACGCCGGACCGCTCGTTGGCCGTGGCGGCCGCCCACTTGATCATCGCCTGGGCGTGGAAGACCGCGGCTGGCACGGGCTGACCCGACACGGGGAAGTTCTCGACCGCCCGCTGGGTGGAGGCGCCCCACAGGGCGTCCGCGGGGATCTGCATCTCGCCCATGGTGTCGTGGGCGGTCCGGAACTCGGCCATGGG
>CAZDIF010000114.1:3048-7128 GCA_964505365.1 uncultured Actinomycetota bacterium | reverse complement strand
CTGCTCGAGACGAACTACCTGCCGATGGACCCGGCACCCGACGGCGAGGTCGTGCAGCAGGTGCTGCTGGAGGCGCCGGCCGGGATGATCCACGCCCGCGCCGTCCACGACGGCACGCACGTCCGGTCGGTCACGGTCGACTGCGACGACGCGTACGTGGTCGCCCGGGACCTCGAGGTGGAGCTGGACACGTACGGCACCGTGCGCTTCGACCTGGTCTGGAGCGGCTGCTTCTACGCCGTGGTCGACGCCGAGCCCATGGGCTTCGCCCTGACCGAACCGGAGCGCCCGTCGCTGGCGATCTTCGCCAACGACCTGTGCCACGTCGCGACACCGAACCTGGACCTCGTCCATCCGCGGTTCGGGGACACGGGGCCCCTGTCGTTCGTCAACTTCGCCGGTCCGGTGGAGGAGGGCCCGGACGGGCGCCTGCACGCCCGGTCGGCGACCTACGTCCACCCCGGGGTGGTGTGCAGCTGCCCGACCGGCACGGGGACGGCCGCCCAGCTGGCCCGGATGTGGGACCGTGGCGAGGTCGAGCACCAGGAGCTCGTCACGACCTCCCCCACCGGCAGCTCGATGACCGGCCGCGTCCTGGAGCGCGTCCAGGAGGACGGCTTCGACGCCATCCGGGTGTCGGTGACGGGCCAGGCGTTCACCCTCGGGCGGACCGACCTGATCGTCAACCGCGACGACCCGCTCGTGGACGTCGACGGGATCTGGCGCCTGCTGGACACCCCGACCCTCTGATCGGCACGGTGTTGCCTGGGGCCGTCGTCTGCGGCACGCTCAATTCGCAGGCGGAGTGGGAGACGAGGCCATGCAGACCGGGCACGTCCAGTTGCTGATCAGCTACACGCTGGCGCGGGAGACCGAGGAATCCGACTACGACGAGTGGGCGCGCGGCGTCGCGGCGCCCTGGTGGCAGGACCAGCCGGGGTTCCGCGCGATCCGCGGCTTCTACACGGTGATCGGGTCGGGCGCGCGGATCGTCGTGGAGATCGACATCGACCACCTCGAGTCGCTGACGAAGATCCTGCAGTCCGACCGGTACGCGGAGATGCGCCGGGAGCTGAACCGCTTCGCCGACGACGTCGAGACGCGCATCCTCGCCCCCACCGGCCGGACCCCGGACTGACCGCCCGCGGGCCCGGCCCGGGGTCTCGTCAGTCGGCGCGGACGTCCACCACGACGCGGTCCCCGAGGGCGAACGCCCGGAACGGACGCTCGGCGTCCACCCCGATGAACGCCTGGGTGTAGCCCTCGAACCAGCCGATCAGCTCGACCTCGGCGATGGTGCCGGGGCCGGCCAGCTCGCGCGGACCGTCGTACTCCTCGACGCCGCTGTCGGCCGGCGACAGCGTGTTGTCGAGGGTGACCTCGAGGACGGCGCCGCCGGCGAGGTCGACCCGGTGGCCGCTGCCGTGGGCGGTGGCCTCGTCGACGTACCGGACGTGCCAGCCGGCCGACCCGTCGCCGTCGAGCTCGAACACGACGCGGTCGTAGCCGTCGTGGTCCCCGAGGCGCAGGTCGGTCAGCGTCGCGCCGAAGCCGGTGCCCTCGCCGCGGTCGTCGGAGGTGTCGGCGCGGAAGGAGGCACGGACCGGGAGGGGGCTGGAGGTCTCCGAGGGTGCGTCGGCCGGCTCCTCGGACCCGTCGGACGGGGACTCGCTGATGGGGGGAGGCGTCGCCTCCGGGGAGCCCGACGTCCCGTCCGTCGGCGACGGCGTGGGATCGGGGGTCTCGGCGGGACTGGTCGTGGTGGGCGCCGGCAGCACCTCGGCATTGGTCGAGCAGGCAGCCAGCAGCAGGACGGCGACGGTCAACAGCACCAGGCGGCGCATGGGGGTTCCTCTCGAGGCGGGCTCACCCGCCCTCACCCATGCAGACGCTCAAGGGCCCCGTGCGGTTGTCACCGGGACCGCGGTGGTCACACCGGCTGGGGTTCCTGGACGATCTCGGCCCCGTAGCGCTGCAGCACGCGGTGCGCACGCCGGTTCCAGTGCTCGTTGTGCACCTCGACGAGGCTGACGTGGTCGTCCGGTCCGACCTCGCGGAACGTGACCGGGTCGTCGTCGTTGCGTTCGGCGCGCTGCAGGCCGGCCATGCCCCCGACGAGGCCCGACAGCCCGGCGAACGCCACCATCGTCGCGAGGACCTCGCCGGCCGTGTCCACGGCGCCGACCAGAGCCGCGACGGCGAGTCCGATGACCGCCCCGACCGCGATGCCGGTCAGCAGGCCGGCGCGGGCCGACACGCCCTCCTCGTACAGCCGCTCGTCGTGGAGCTGGTAGCGGCCGGGTTGGGCGGGCCGGACGGAGATCTCGTCGTCGTGCAGGCCCTTCATCTCGAGGAGCTCGAGCAGGTGGGCCGTGCGGTCGTCCTCCACGAGCGCGTACAGGTCAGTGGATTCCATGGTGGTCCCTCCCGTCTCCCGCCTCCCACTGTGCCACGACGCCGCCCGGTTGTCACCGGTGTCGTGCGCATCCCGGGCCGGCGCGCCTACGCTCGGCGGACGCGAACCGGGAGCGGCCCATGTCCGACGACCTCCTCGTCCGGCCCGACCACGCCTCGCAGGAGCAGGTCGAGCTGGTGCTCGAGCACCACCGCCGCGAGCTCACCGCCTACTGCTACCGGATGCTCGGTTCGGCCTTCGAGGCCGAGGACGCCGTGCAGGAGACCCTCGTGCGGGCCTGGCGGGGCCTCGACGCGTTCGAGGGACGGGCCAGCCTGCGCACGTGGCTGTACCGGATCGCCACCAACGTGTGCATCGACATGGGGCGGCGGCCGCAGCGCCGCGCCCGCCCGATGGACCTCGGCCCGGCGCTGGACTCCCCCACGCACCCGGGGCCGGCCCGCGGCGAGGAGGCCTGGGTCGAACCGGTGGCCGACGGCATGGTGGTCGCCGGCGACGACGACCCCGCCGAGGTCGCCGCCACCCGCGAGACCGTCCGCCTGGCCTTCGTCGCGGCGCTGCAGCACCTGCCCCCGCGGCAGCGCGCCGTGCTGGTGCTCCGCGAGGTGCTGCGCTGGCAGGCCAGCGAGGTCGCCGACCTCCTCGACACCACGGTCGCCTCCGTCAACAGCGCGCTGCAGCGGGCCCGGGCCACGCTGGCCGAGCGCGCCCCCGCCGAGACCGACGTGGCCGACCCCCTCGACGGCGAGCAGCAGCGCCTGCTGGCCCGGTACCTCGAGGCCTTCGAGGCCTACGACGTCGACCGCCTCGTGCAGCTGCTGCACGAGGACGCGATCCAGACCATGCCGCCGTACGAGATGTGGCTGCAGGGGCGCGACCAGATCGCCCGCTGGTACCTCGGCCCCGGCATCGGATGCCGCGGGTCCCGCGTCGTCCCGGTCGTCGCCAGCGGCGCCCCGGGCTTCGCGCAGTACCGCCCGACGGAGGACGGTCGCCACCGAGCCTGGGCGATCCAGGTCCTGGACATCGCGGACGGCCGGGTCGCCGGGATCCATGCGTTCCTCGACGTCGAGCGGCTGTTCCCGCTGTTCGACCTGCCGCTGGAACTGCCGTGAGGGGGGACGCGTGACTCGCGTCGGCATCCTCGTCTTCGAGGCGTTCGACCTCCTCGACGCGGGCGCGCCCTACGAGGTCCTGCTGACCGCCAACCGCCTCAGCGAACGGGACGGGCACGCCCCGCCGTTCGACGTCGTGCTCGCCGGGCTGTCGACGACGCCCGTGGCCGCCTACGGCGGCATGGTCGTCACCCCGTCGGTCGGGCTGCCGGACGCCCTGCCGTTGGACGTCCTGCTCGTCCCGGGGGCGATCGACCTCAGCGGCACCCTCGCCCGCCCCGGCCTGCTGCACACCCTGGCTGACGTCGCCGAGCACGTCCCGGTCCTGGCGTCGGTGTGCACCGGTGCGTTCGTGCTGGGACGCATCGGAGCGCTGGAGGGCCGGGCGTGGACCACCCACTGGGAGGACGTGGACGCGCTGGCGGCCGAGATCGGCCCGGACGGCGCCCGACGCGACGTGCGCTGGGTCGACGACGGCGAGGTGGTCACCGGTGGCGGGCTGTCCTGCGGACTCGACCTGGGCCTGCACCTGGTGCACCGGTTCGCCGG
>CAZDIF010000114.1:0-2948 GCA_964505365.1 uncultured Actinomycetota bacterium | reverse complement strand
CTCCCGCGTCGGCATCAGCCGCAGGACTCGCTGGGACAGGCCGGGGAACTGGCCGGCGACGGCACCCAGGCCGCGGAGGGCGACGGGTGCCACGTTGACCTCGCCGAGGTCGCGGCGGATGGCGCGGAGCACGCCGTCCACGACCGCGTCGGGCCGGACCGTGCCGATGCCGGGGGGCAGCGTGGCGCCGCTCTCGGCGAACATCCCGGCATCGCGGACGAAGCCCGGCTGCACGACCGAGACGCCGACGCCGGTGCCGTCCAGGTCCTGCCGCAGCGCGTGCGCGAACCCGCGCAGCCCGAACTTGGCGGCGTTGTACAGGGACGTTGCCGGCGTGGCGGCCTTGCCGGCCATCGACCCCATGAAGACCAGCTGGCCGCTGCCCCGGTCGACCATCCGCGGGGCCAGCAGCCGTGCCAGCACGATCGGCGCGCGGAGGTTGACCTCCAGGGCCCGGTCGATCTGCTCGGGCGTGTAGTCCAGCAGTTCGCCGCTGGCGGGCAGGGCCGCGTTGGCGACGAGCACGTCGACGTCACCTGCCTCGTCGGCGAGGCGATCGACCTGCGCGGGGTCGGCGAGGTCGGCCACCACCGCGCGCCCACCCACCTCCGTGGCGATCTGGTCGAGCACGTCCGCACGGCGGCCGGAGACCACCACGTCGGCACCGTGGTCGGCCAGCCCCCTGGCGATGGCGGCCCCCAGCCCGCCGGTCGCGCCGGTCACGAGCGCAGTCGACCCTCGGATGCGCACAGAATCTCCCTCTCGCTCAGTACACGGGGTCCTGCCCGGTGGAGCGGACCACGACCTCCTCCAACCGTACGTGGCCCGGCAGCCGCACGGCCGATCGGACGACCTCGGCCACCTCGGCCGCCGTGAGCACACCGGGCCCGGCGTCGCCCTCGACCGTGTCGGCGAAGGCCGTGTCGGTCGACCCGGGACGCAGCTCCAGCAGTCGCAGGTCCGGGTGCTCCTGCTGCCAGGCCCGCGCGATGGCGCGAACGGCGTGCTTGGTGGCGCAGTAGGGCCCGCCGCCCGGGAACACGCGCGTCGACACGTCCGAGGACACGACGACCGCGAGGCCGGACGCGGCCTCCTGCAGGGCCGGCGTGAACGCCTGGAGGCTGAGGAACACGCCGCGGACGTTGACGGCGAACAGCTGGTCGAAGCGGTGCGCGTCGAACGTCGCGATCGGCTCGAACGTCCCGATCCCGGCGTTGGCGACCAGCACGTCGACGGCCCCGAACTGGTCGACCACGGCGTTCCGGAACTTGACCACGTGGGCGCGGTCGGTCACGTCCAGCGGGTGGACCAGCACATCGACGGGCAGGTCGCTCGCCAGCTCCTCGAGTTCGCTGACGCTGCGGGCCCCCAGGGCGAGGTCGTGGCCCTCCTCGGCGAGCACGCGGGCGATCGCGCGGCCGAGGCCGCGGGACGCGCCGGTGATGACCGCCGTGGACATGCGTGCCACGCTACTCGCGCCGACGGGAATGCCGCCGGCCTCCCGGATCGTTGTCCGAGCAACGACGACAAGGACCGTGCATGGACACGCGCGACGACCTCGTGCTGCAGCAGGTGGCGCTCGACCGGGTGTGGGCGACCGTCGACCCGTTCCTGTTCTGCGTCCACCACGACGACGACTACCCCGAGGGCGACGAGGAGCTCGGTCCCTGCGTGCCCCTGACGGGGCGCGACATCGGCATGGACTTCTCCGGCCGCGACGGGTGGTCGATGTACCACGGCACGCTCGTGCCGGGGTTCCCGCAGCACCCCCACCGCGGGTTCGAGACGATCTCGTTCATGCGCCGCGGCTTCATGGACCACTCGGACTCGCTGGGCGCCGCCGCCCGGTTCGGCGCCGGCGACGTGCAGTGGATGACCGCGGGCTCGGGGATCGTGCACGCCGAGATGTTCCCGCTGCTGAACCGTGACGCCCACAACGTCAACGAGTTCTTCCAGATCTGGATCAACCTGCCGTCCACGGACAAGATGGTCCCGCCCCACTTCTCCATGCTGTGGAGCCACGAGATCCCGCGCCACACGTTCCTCGACGACGCGGGGCGGCCGGTCGAGGTGACCGTGGTGGCCGGCGAGCTGGTCCCGGGCCACCGTGCGCCGTCGCCCCCGCCGCACTCGTGGGCGTCGCGGCCCGACACCGACGTGGGCATCCACCAGGCGGTCCTTTCCGACGGCGCGACCTGGACGATGCAGCCCGCCGCGCACCCGGACACGGTCCGGACGCTGTACGTGTTCCGCGGCGGGTCCGTGCGCGTGGGCGGCACCGAGGTCCTCGGCGGCCACGGCGCGGTGGTGCGCAGCGACCTGCCGGTCCCGGTGACCGACGTCGACGGCGGCGCCGAGGTGCTGGTGCTGCAGGGCCGCCCGATCGGCGAGCCGGTCATGCAGTACGGGCCGTTCGTGATGAACACGAAGGCCGAGATCCAGAAGGCCTACCACGACTACCACGAGACCGGCTTCGGCGGCTGGCCGTGGCCGGTCAACGACCCGAACCACGGCCACGAGCTCCGTCGGTTCGCCCGCCACGCCGACGGGCGAACCGAGGAGATGCCGGCCGCCTGAACGCGGCCAGCGTCAGCGATGGTCAGTGCACCTGGCCGCGGATCTCGCCGGCCGGGTTCTCCGTGGTGTGCACGTTGACGTAGATGTTGCCGGCGTCCATGGCCTCGATGAGTGCCGACAACGGCTCGCCCTCGAGGTCACCAACGAGATCGTCAGCAGTGATGGTGCCGGTGGCCAGGGTGCCGTCAGTGCGACCCTCGATCAGCTGCGGCGGAGGCCCGTCTGGGTACAGCCACACGACGACGCCCCCGTTCGCACCCGCCGGTGCCATGTGCAGGTGCGCCATCAGGACGTTCTCGATGTTGGCGACGTTGAGGCGGTAGTCCATCGACTCGCCGTCGGCTGCGAGCTGCAGGACGGTCTGGCCCTGC
>CAZDIF010000113.1:1551-7133 GCA_964505365.1 uncultured Actinomycetota bacterium | reverse complement strand
CCCCTGGAACTTCCCGCTGCTGATGCTGGCGTGGAAGATCGCGCCGGCGTTGGCCTGCGGGAACACGGTGGTGCTCAAGCCGGCCGAGACGACCCCATTGACCGCGCTGGCCTTCGCCGAGATCTGCCAGCAGGCCGGGCTGCCCGAGGGTGTCGTCAACATCGTCACCGGTGCCGGCGAGACCGGGGCGGCGATCGTCGAGCACCCGGACGTGGACAAGATCGCCTTCACCGGGTCGACGGCGGTCGGCCGCGGGATCGCCAAGGCCGTGGCGGGCACCCGCAAGCGGGTCACGCTGGAGCTCGGCGGCAAGGCCGCCAACATCGTCTTCGACGACGCCCCGGTCGACCAGGCCATCGAGGGGATCGTCAACGGGATCTTCTTCAACCAGGGCCACGTGTGCTGCGCCGGGTCGCGGCTGCTGGTGCAGGAGTCGGTCCACGACGAGGTGGTCGAGCGGCTCACCGACCGGCTGTCGACGCTGCGGCTGGGCGACCCGCTGGACAAGAACACCGACATCGGCGCGATCAACTCGTCCGAGCAGCTCGAGCGGATCACCTCGCTGGCCAACACCGGCGAGGTCGAGGGCGCGCAGCGGTGGGAGCTGGACTGCCCCATCCCGGACCGGGGCTTCTGGTTCCGCCCGACCGTGTACACCGGAGTGCAGCAGTAGCACACGATCGCACAGCAGTATATATACGGGCCGGTCCTGACCGTGCAGACGTTCCGCACGCCCGACGAGGCCATCGCCAAGGCCAACAACTCCCCCTACGGGCTGTCGGCCGGTGTCTGGACCGAGAAGGGCTCGCGGATCCTGTGGGCTGCCGAGAAGCTGCGCGCCGGGGTCGTGTGGGCCAACACCTTCAACCGGTTCGACCCGTCCTCGCCGTTCGGCGGCTACAAGGAGTCCGGCTACGGCCGCGAGGGCGGCCGCCACGGCCTGGCCGCCTACCTGCAGGAGTCGTGAATGCCCAGGCTTGATGTCCGTCGCACCGCCAAGCTGTTCGTCGGCGGGAAGGTCCCCCGGTCCGAGTCCGGCCGGTCCTACGAGGCCGTCGGCGCCGACGGATCGTTCCTCGCCAACGTCGCCCGGGCCTCGCGCAAGGACGCCCGTGACGCGGTCGTCGCCGCACGTTCCGCCTTCGGGTCGTGGTCGGGGGCGACCGCCTACAACCGTGGGCAGGTGCTGTACCGGGTCGGCGAGATGCTCGAGGGCCGCCGCGAGCAGTTCGTCACCGAGTTGCGCGACGCGCTGGGAGTCACGGCCCGGAAGGCCCGCGCCGAGGTCGACGCGGCCATCGACCGGTGGGTCTGGTACGCGGGCTGGTCCGACAAGTTCGCCCAGGTCGACGGCACCGCCAACCCGGTCGCCGGCCCCTACTTCGACTTCTCGCTGCCCGAGCCCACCGGCGTCGTGGCGATCCTCGCCCCTGCCGACGCGCCGCTGCTCGGGCTGGTGTCGGTCGTTGCCCCCGTGATCGTGTCCGGCAACACCTGCGTGGTCGTCGTCTCCGAGGACCACCCGCTGCCCGCCGTGTCGCTGGGCGAGGTGCTGGCCACCTCCGACGTGCCCGGCGGTGTCGTCAACCTGCTCACCGGCCACCGCGACGAGCTCGCGGGCCACCTCGCCGGCCACATGGACGTCAACGCGGTCGACCTCACCGGCGCCGACGCCAACACGTGGCCCGAGCTCGAGGCGACGGCCGCCGAGAACCTCAAGCGGGTCCTCCGGCCGCCCGACGGCACCGTCGACTGGACCGCCACGCCCGACCCCCGCCGCATCCTGGCCTTCACCGAGACCAAGACCGTCTGGCACCCCAAGGGCACCTGACGTGGCGGCCGTGCACCGCCATGCGGCCTCGTTCGACGGGGTCGCCGAGGCCTACGAGCGCGGCCGGCCGTCGTTCCCCACGCCCCTGGTCGACCACGTCGCCGAGGTGCTGGACCTGCGTCCGGGCCGCCGGCTGCTGGACCTGGCCGCGGGCACGGGCAAGCTCACGCGAGCGCTGGTCGGCACCGGCGCGGACGTGGTGGCGGTGGAGCCCTCCGCCGGGATGCGGGACGTCTTCACGGACCGGCTGCCCGAGGTGGCGGTGCTCGACGGGACCGCCGAGGCCATCCCGCTCGATGACGCGAGCGTCGACGCGGTGACCGTCGCCCAGGCATGGCACTGGTTCGACCCGCGGGCGGCCTTCGCCGAGCTCGACCGCGTCCTTCGGCCCGACGGCCGCGCCGCGCTGGTGTGGAACGTCCGGGACCTGGACGACCCGCTCGAGGCGGCCGCCACCGACGTCCTCGCCCCGTACCGGGAGGACACGCCGGGCTGGGAGGGACTGGACCTGCCGGCCCAGGTCGCCGGCTCGCCCTTCGCGCGCACCGAGCAGTTCACCCACTGGTGGTCGATGGAGGTCGACGAATCCTCCTTCCTCGACCGGTTCCTGTCGGTCAGCTTCGTGGCCTCGCTCGGGCCCGTCGACCGCCGCGTCGTCCGGGACGGCCTGCTGGCCGTGTTCCGCACGCACGAGGTCGACGGTCAGGTGTGCCATGCCTACCGCGCCGAGAGCCACCTGCTGGAGCGCGTGTGAACGAGCTCGACCTCGACCGGATCGTCGCGGCCGTGGCACGCCACGAGCCGAGCGTGCGGTCGGCCGGCAGCAACGGGTTCCACGCCGCCACCGCGCTGGTGCTGTCCCGCGAGCCGGATCCGCACCTCGTCGTGATCCGCCGCGCGTCGCGGACCGGCGACCCGTGGTCGGGCCATGCCGCCCTGCCGGGTGGGCGCGTCGAGGACCGGGACGCCGACCTCGTGGCGACGGCACGACGCGAGACGTGGGAGGAGGTCGGCCTCGACCTGCCCGACGACCCGGTCGGGCGGCTCGACGACATCGGTGGCCGCACCCACCAGGGCGTGGTCTCCCCGTTCGTCTTCACCGTGGACGGCCAACAGTCGCTGGGGCCGGAGCCCCGCGAGGTGGCGGGTGCCCACTGGGTGCCGCTGGCCACCCTCACCGACCCCGGCCACCGCGTCCGCCACCCGAACCGCCGGGTCGGCCCGTGGCCGGCGTGGCGGCACGAGACCGGCGACCCGCCGCCGTGGGACGAACTCGTCATCTGGGGCCTGACCCACCGGACGCTGACGAACTTCCTCGAGGTCGCGGACCTCGCCTGACGGCTACGGCCCGGCAGGTGTCGGCGCGGCCGGTTCGGACACGTCCTCGGTCCGTCGGGCGTCCGGCGTCGACACCAGCGGCTGGAACAGCCGGCCGCGCTCGCCCCAGACCACCAGCAGGACGGCGAGGGTCCCGTACACGAGGAATCCCACGGCCAGCGGCGTGATGGTGCCGTCGAACGTCCGGTCGAGCGCCGCGCCGAGCAGCGACCCGACGAACATCTGGACGGCACCGATCACGGACGACGCCGTGCCCGCGATCGCCCCCATCGGGTGCATGGCGATGGTGTTGAAGTTCGGGATGAGGAGCGCCTGGAACGCCAGCATGGGCGCCATGACGACCATGAACAGCCACAGCGGCGGCGTCCCGCCGGTGGTGACCGCCATCGTGACCAGGCCCCCGGCGATGAGCAGGTACACGAGCATCACGGCGTGGGCGAGGCGGCGCGTCCCGAACCGTTCGACGATGCGGGCGTTGACCAGCATGGCGACCCCCATCGACGCGGCCAGCGCGCCGAAGAGCACCGGGAACAGCGCCTCGGCGTCGAAGACGTCCCGGTAGATCGCCTCCGCGGAACCGAGGTAGGAGGTGAACACCCCGAACAGGGCGGTGATGGCGAGCGTGTAGGCGGCAGTCTGCCGGTTGGTCGCCACCTCGCGTGCCGCGCGGAGGATGCGACGGCCGTTGAGCGGCAGGACGTGCTCGGGGTCGAGGGTCTCGGGCAGACGCCGGTAGGCCCAGACCCCGACGACGGCGGCGATGACCACGCAGCCGAGGAAGAGGGACCGCCACGACGTCACGACGAGGGCGGCCGCGCCCAGGCTGGGTGACAGCACCGGGACGAGGATGAACACCGCCATGATGAAGGACATGGCGCGGGCCATCCGCTCGCCCTCCCAGCGGTCGCGCACGACGGCCAGGGTGATGACGCGGGACCCGGCCGCGCCGAAGCCCCAGACGAAGCGGGCGAACAGGATGGTGGCGAGGGACGGCAGGAGTGCGGCCGTCAGCGCCCCGGCCGCGTAGATCCCGTACCCGAGGAACAGGATCGGGCGACGTCCGAAGCGGTCGGCCAGCGGCCCGTACACGAGCTGGCCGAGGGACAGCCCGAGGAAGTAGGTCGTGACCAGGCCGGCCACGGCGGTGTCACCCGGGGGCAGCCCGAGGCCGGCACGGATGTCCGGGAACGCCGGCAGCATGAGGTCGATGCCGAGGGCCGTGAGGGCCATCGACATCGCGAGCAGGCCGGTCAGCTCGACACGGCCGATGCGCGGGGCGTCAGGGCGGGAGATCGTTCGTTCCGGTGGACGAGGACGAGGGGAGCCGGTGACGAACAACGCCGCCGACCCCGGAACCCTTCCCGGGAATGGTCGGCGAAGTGGTCGGCGCCTTACGTCGTGCGGATCGTGACGACCCGGTCGACCGCACGCCCGAAGCGCCGTTCGCGCCGCTGGTACTCCGCGATGCAGCGCGCCAGCTCCGTGCGGTTGAAGTCCGGCCAGAGCACGTCGGTGAAGACGAGCTCGGCGTACGCCGCCTGCCACAGCAGGTAGTTGCTGACCCGCTGCTCGCCCGACGTCCGGATCAGCATGTCGACCGGGGGCAGGCTGGAGTCGTACAGCCGCGCCGCGAACGCCTTCGCGTCGATGCGCTTGAGCGAGCCGTCCGCGTAGTCGTGGGCCAGCTGCCGGGCGGCGTCGACGAGCTCGGTCTGGCCCCCGTAGTTGAACGCGATCGTCAGCTGCATCCGGGCGTTCTGGGCGGTCCGCTCCTCGGTCTGCTCCATCAGTCGGACCAGCCGCTTGGGGACCGGTCGTCGACGCCGACCGATGAAGCGCACACGCACGTCGCGCTCGTCGAGCTCGTCGGCCCGGCGCAGCAGCAGGGACTCGTTGAAGTTCATGAGGAAGCGGACCTCGGCGGGCGACCGCTTCCAGTTCTCCGTCGAGAACGCGTAGACGGTCAGGTGGGTCACCCCGAGCTCGAGCGCGCCCTCCACCGTGTCGAACAGCGCCTGCTCGCCCGCCTCGTGGCCCGCGTTCCGCGGCAGGTCGCGGGCGTTCGCCCACCGGCCGTTGCCGTCCATGATGATGGCGACGTGGGCCGGGACCTGGTCCGGGTCGACGTCGGAGTACACGGGGGCTCCCCATGGGCGGCTGCCGCGAGGGTAGTGGCCGCCGGATAGGTTCGAACATCCGGGGGGAAAGCCACCCGACGAGGAACCATGCCGCGCACCTGCCCGACCTGCCGGCGGGCGTGGGACGACGACGCGACCTTCTGCGGCGCGTGCGGTGACCAGCTGCCGACGCCGACGACCGGGAGACCCGCGTGGCGTTCCGCCCGACGTCGGGCCGGGGCCCTGCGCGACCGACCCTGGGGTCCGCTGGCCATCGTGGGCCTGGCAGCCGTTGC
>CAZDIF010000113.1:0-1451 GCA_964505365.1 uncultured Actinomycetota bacterium | reverse complement strand
TGCGGCGGAGAGTCGAATCGTCGGGCGCGACCGCCTGCAGGGCCGCGCCCTCGGATCCGGGGAGGTCCGGTGGGAACTCATCCTCGGCGACACCGTCCGCGACGTCGCCCCAGCGGGCCCCTCCTCGCTCGTCGTGACGACGAGCGCCGCCGTGCACCTGATCGATGCGGGTGACGGGTCGATCGTCTGGTCACGAAGGGCCGGCGAGGGTCCCACCCTCACGCGGGTCGCGGACGACCTCGTGTTCCTCCACCTGGTCCCGGACGGGCCGCTCCGTGCCCTCGACGTCTCGACGGGCGAGCTGCAGTGGGAGCGTGACGCCCCGGGACCGGTCGATGAGAGCCTCGTCGGGACGGCGATCGTCGACCGGCCTGGCCGGACCAGCCCGAACCTCGGCGGTGACCCCGGGGCGACGGTGGTCGGCGTGGACCCCGACGACGGCGGGGACCGGTGGCGGACGGACGTCCCCACCTCGGCAGAGCTGGTCCGCCAGTCCGGCCTGCTGGTCACCACGGCGACGAGCACGCTGCTCACCATCGACCAGGACGACGGGCACATCGCCTGGGAGGCCGACCGCCGGGCCCGTGAGGCCCCGGTCCGACAGGTCGACCCCGCCGACGATTCCGACGTGGTCGTGACGATGACCGCCACCGGCATCGCCCACGGCCGCGACGCGACCACGGGCTCGCAACGGTGGCGGCAGGATGCCGGCGGCGGCGCCGGCGCCTATGGCGTCGCGGACGCCGAGCACGTGTCGATCTGGGCCGGCGAGCACCTCCACCTGCGCGACCGCTCGACTGGCGAGCTCCTGGCCCTGGTCGACGGGGTGCGTGGCCTCGTGATGCCCGAGGGGACGGCACGGCCGGACGTCCTGGTGCATCCCGAGGACGGATGGCTGCTCGGCATCGCCCTGCCCGGATCCGAGTGAGGGATACCGTGCCGGTCGACGAGGATCGGAGCCCGGGGTGTCGGGAGTCGCCTGCCCCACGTGCGGGCGGACGTGGGGGGACGAGGCCACCTTCTGCGGCGCGTGCGGCGACCAGCTCCCCGGCAGTCCCCTGCGTCCGAGTGCGCCGGCGCCCGGACCCGAGCCACGCCCGATCCGCGCAGGGGCGGCGGTGGGCGTGGTGATCGCCGGCCTCGTCCTCGCCGGTGTCGGTGCCTTCGTCGCCGGCACGACGGGTCCCGGGGAACCGAGCGTGGCGGACGACGAGGTGGCCGTGCCCAGCGACGGCGACGGCACCCGTGCCGCGGCCAGGGAGGCCGGGGAAGCGCCACCGGTGATCGAGTGCCGGCGAGCCGGCGGGCCCTTCGACTGTGCCCGCTGGATGCGACGCCCGGCCGGGGATGCGGACGACGACGGGGCGTTCGCATGGGCGACCGCCACGACCGACCGCGTCCTCGTCGCCCACGGATCCATGCTGACGGCACTCGACCGTGTCACGGGTCGC